>CBDTVT010000104.1:0-10273 GCA_965364275.1 uncultured Eudoraea sp.
GCGGCTGTTGAATAGCCAGCATCAGACAGTAATTCCGCTATTGTGTATTCCCAAGGAGCCATTCCTTGTGGTTCACCTGGAGCTCCAACTCTTTGAGTCCCAGACCGAATAGGTAGCCTGCCTGTCATAAGGGCTGATCTGGTTGGTGTACATTGATTTTGCACATTGAAGTTTGTAAATCGCATTCCTTCTGAAGCGAGCTTATCGATTTCAGGGGTAGGTGTGGTTCCACCTTGCACTCCAATATCTCCCCATCCCCAATTGTCAACGAGAATATAAACCACATTTGGCTTGTTTTGAGCAAAAGCATTTAGGCTTCCCAATGACCATACAATTACAGTTAATATTTGAATGGTTCTTTTCATATTTGGTAAAAATGTTTTTTCGAATGGTAGTCAACTGGATATGGCAGCTTCAAATATAATATTAACTCTGATATCCATCAAATGGTTATCTGTGATTTTTTGAAGTATTTGCTGTTTTTGATCTCCCTATTAAAAACAATATCCGAACAGCTCTCTAACTGGTAATAACAATCATTAGGTTATATAAGCTGACGGGGGTTTTTCTACTGGTTATTTTAAAGGAAGAATGGTTAGGGAAGTGAATTATAAGATTTAAAGGACAATTAAAAAAAGTACCTATTTACCTCTGTCATGGGTTTTACCTATAGCCTCTATTTATCCTGTTGGTTGGTCCAGATTGGGGTACAGACTGTAAAATCGTTGTGCCCTGTATACTGAATAGCGGATTTCAGGATCATAAATATGTAACTCCCAGATTTTTTCAGTAGACGGTTTTTTGGTTACTTCCAGGATTCTGGCCCATTGATGGCCACCGAATGTTGGCATCAGGTTACCTTCCTTATCCTTAAAACGCCCACCATCGGTTATTAAAATATTGCCCGTGTTTGTCAGGTAGTCGGCGTCACTAATAAATGGCGAAACAAATCGTTCCATTTCCGGGCCGTAGGTCCATACCTGTTCTACGGTCCCGGCAACTTCATCTACCCGTAATTCCAACGCACGACTAAAACGTTCATCTTCCCGCATTGGGGGATTAGGGGGTATGAAGCGTGCCCCTCCGTTGTCAAACAATAGAAGCGTGCCCTGGGGGGTCATTTCTAATCCATGCTGGTGACAGGGCCAGGTGAAGTTTCCTTTAGGCTTTAGGAGTTTATCGGACCAGGGTTTCTCCCAAGCTGTCGGATCACCGAGAATCCATTTTAAGGTTCCGGTTTTCATATCTATTTTATAAATAGCACATTGGAAGTTGGAAGAGATCAATACAGCATCTTCCTCTTCAATGTAATAAATAGCATTGCAGTGTGTAATATCATAGGGTAGGGGATCATAGATTTTATTATAAATATCGTAGTAATGGTCCCCGCTTAAGGAACCTTCGCCTAAACGCCTGGGGTCCAGAATATCTACTAAAGACCATTTGCGTATCGTGCTGCCATCGGGAGCAAACTCTATGATGACATCACCAGCGACATCAGTAGTTTGCTTTTTCTCCGAAGGGGGGTACTCCACCGGAAAATCCTCGAGTGAACGAACCTCCAGGCCCAGGCCCAGAAAATTACCTGAGGCAAGCTCTATTACATCGTGGTGAAACATATCCGTATCTACGGCAATACTTTCCTGTGATACGGGTTTGGTAACGGCGCCTGAAGAATACCATTCCTGAACTATGTTACCTAGCATATCTACTTCAAAAACCCGTCCGTCTTCTACACCTCCGAACATCAGGTTTCCATTATGTTTTCTGCGGACTTCATCAATCCAATGATCTGTTTTCAGGTACCAAACTACTTCTCCGGCTTCATTTACTGCAATAGCATAGCCCCAGTCTGCATCATCATCAAATGGTTCATTCCAGCGAAACACGGTAAACATAGTTATACCCGGCTCCATCTCACCGGTTTTCTTCTGGGCCAATTCCAGGGAAGGAAAATCATCTGGTAGAGGAGGGGTTTCAATAGAAAGGGAATCCAATAGGAGTTCCCTGCCATTTTTATCTCTGAGTGTTGCTGTAATCCTATGTGTTTTTCCCGGTTTTAGTCCTAGTACCAATACTTCATGATTTAGTTTTAAGGAATCATCAGGTTGCACAATCTGCTGTGTTATCCCATCATCAATAGTTATAGTAGTACTTACCGGACGGTCTGAGGAAAAGGTCAGGATTCCGGCCAACGGAGCATTTTTATTGGGATTGGGTACCAGTTGTACATTTGAGGCCACCGGAGGTCCCGTACAGCTTAGAAGGGAAAGAATAACAAAAGATGCCACCAGGGCAAATCTGTAAGAATTCAAATATCGGAGAATAGTCTGGAAAGAATAAAAGACATCCTTGAACTGGTTACTTTTATGCATGAATTTCATCTGGTTTTGATTGGAAAATTTACACTGTAATATACAATCTTTTTTAAGGATTTTCCCCCAGCCTTTATTAAATCGGTATAAATTACAACGCAACTTTTAACCCCGATATCAATTGATCAATTTCCTCCATACTGGTATAATGCAAAAAAGAAATTCTCAAAACGCCAGGTGGGTTTGGGATATCCATATCCATAAGAGGGCGTACTGCATAGAAATTACCCATACCTAACATCAATTTGTGTTCCGTTAAGGTTGTATATACCTTTTTAAGGTTTTTATTGGCAGGAATGATGGAAACAATTGGCGCCCTTTCTTCTGAATATTCTGGACCTACTATTTGGACATCATCACGAGATCTTAAAAAATCAAGTAACCGATCCAAGAGTGCTTCTTCATGTTCCTGAAATAATCTATTGATTGCACTGTTTCTTTGAGCCGGTTCTGCTTCCCTATCAAAATGATGTTCATAAACGGCATCAAAATAATCTAATATTCCACTGGCAGAGGCAATTTGCGCATGATCTGGCCCCGCCGGTGTTAACATACTTCTGCTTATGTCTTCCTTGAAAAAATGAGATTGGTTTTCCATCTTCCCTATCAACTCATTATTGACATACATCAACCCTAAATGTGGACCAAATGTTTTGTACAATGAAAAAAGATAAATATCTGCCCCCAGATCTTTTAAATCTGGAAAACCATGGGGTGCGTAGCCTACGCCGTCAACCACGGATAGCGCTCCATGTTTATGTGCTCTTTGGCTAATTTCTTTAACAGGATTTATATGACCGATTACATTAGAACAATGCGGAAATGCCACCATCTTTGTTCGGCTGGTAAACAAAGCTTCCAATTCATCTAAGCTCAACAATCCCGTTTCCGAATCTACATGCCACTCTATAATTTTAATTCCTTTATCTCCCAATCTTCTCCAAGCACCTGCATTGGCTTCATGATCCTGACAAGAGACGATGATTTCATCCCCGTCCTTCCACATCGGCCGCATAGCATTTGCCAGCACATATACATTTTGTGTCGTGGAGGGACCGAAATGTATTTCTGAAGCTTCAACATTCAAATAATCAGCCATTCTCCTGTAAGCAGCGTCCATCAAATCTCCGGCCCGCATTGAAGCAGGATACGGATAGTAGGGCTGTACCTTATTTTTCATGTAAAAGTCGGTCAATCGATGAATAAATTGTATACAAGGATAGGATCCTCCGGCATTTTCAAAAAAAGCCCACCCCTCCAGAGAAGGTTCCGCAAACGCGGGAAATTGTTCGCGTATAAATTGTAAATCAAGTTTCATAATTAAATAGTATACTTCAATTAGTGTTCATATTAAGTTTAGTAATAGCCCAATAACTACCAATGTTATCACCAATCGTATAGTTAAAGTACTTCCCTGTTTTACCTACCCGTCCGTTAGATGTTCAAGTATTTTCCAATAAATTTGATCATGCAAAATAGTGGCTTGCGGTTACCATACCAAGGTACTGAATTATCAATAAAAGCATTCTACAAAATAAACATCCAGAACAGTTTTTATATATACTGTACAGCAACAATACATGTGTTTAAATTGCGTTATAAACCTGCCAAAGATGCTTAAAACTAGCTGTTTAACTAATTGTGGTAGGGTTTTTTTAAGGGTAGTTGTTATATATTCTAACACAAGTATTAAATAAACCCAAATCTTATTAAAATTTAAAATGTGTATGAAACAAAAAAATGGTACCCCCCAAATGAAAAGTGAATTTAAACCTACAAACAATTTAAAGATGAAAACAATTAAAAAAATATCACTTACCGTATTAAGTGTATTAGCTATGGTGTCTTGCAGTAAATCCAGTGAGGATACCCCTAATGATTTGCCTGAAGGAATTGCCTTAAAAGCGGATGCTAAGGTTAAAGTAGGCGATTTACCCTTGGCGATTTTGGATTTTGTGTCCCGCGAATTTCCGGAACGCACTATCGACGAGGCAGAGGAAGAAGATAATGGTAATTTTGAGGTAGAGTTAAGTGACGGCACCGAACTTATTTTTGATGCCACTGGCAACTTTTTAGGAATTGATGACGATAGTGAGGAGAACGGAGATTTTGACGACTCCGAGGTGGATATTGAGACCCTATTACCCGCTATATTGGCGTATATAGAGATGAATTATCCCGAGATAGGTATAGATGAGGCCTCTATTGAAAACAATGATCATTACGAAGTTACTTTAAATGATGACATCGTTTTAATTTTTGATGCCAACGGTGGATTTTTAGGTATTGGTGTTGATGAAAACGACCAGGATGGTGATGGAGATTATGATTGGGAAGAAGAAGATGGTCACGATGACGGAGAGACTATAGACCCGGCCCAATTACCGGATATGGTTCGGGCATACTTGGAAGAAACCTACCCTGACCTTATTATTGTGCACGCAGAAGTAGAAGATGAAGGAGAATATGAAGTGACTATGAGTAATGGCCTTGAGGTCTATTTCGACGCCGAAGGAAATTTCCTTTCTGCCGAAGATTAATACGACTGAGATTAATTGATAAAGGGCGGTTGCTCTTAACGGCTAAAAATAAAATTACCCCGTTACCTATCTGCAGCACATGCAGGTTGGTATCGGGGTTTTTTCTGAATAATTATTTGAATTTATTCCTCAAATTCAGCCATTTTTTTACCTATATGTTCCATCAGTTCACCGAACTCCTTCTCAGGACTAAAATCTATTATTTTTACATCTTCTTCAACAATGGCAGTATGTCCGGCAGGCCAGTAAAAAACATCACCTGTTTTGACAATTTCTTCAGATTTATCATCATAAATTAGACGTATTACGCCCTCAACTATGTAACCCCAATGTGGGCATTGGCAACTATTATTTTTAAGTCCCTGAAGCAAAGGGGTAAAGTCAGTTCCTTTGGGGAGTTCATTAAAAGCAATGGTCATTCCACCATAGCCGGTTGCGTTTCGCATTATGGAATCAGGCGTTTGCAATACAATTGGCATGTCTTCTTTGTTGATTTTCATAATTCTATTTTTTTAAATGTTAAACTATTTAAATTAATTTCTTCTTGTCGAGAACGGTTGGTTTAGGCATGGTGCCCCCGTTTATGAAGCCTTATCGATTTAATATTGTTGGTGGTCTTTCTATTTTTATTTCTTATTTAGATGAGGTTTATCTTTGTTCTACCTGAGATTTATTCTTTCCATAATTTCTATATAACGAGGTTCATTCTGGTAGACTTTAGTGAGGGGTCCTATAATGGCCAAATAAGGTAGATTAGGATCTCTTCTTATGTACAATTTTTCTAACCAGTACAATATTTTCTCTCTGTTTTCAGCTAAAAGGTATAGGTTCATAATTTTACCTGACCACAGGTGGTGCGAGTCACTGATATTCGCCAAAGCGTCTGCAGTAACATTCAAAGCTGCCCTAAAACCAGCACTTTTATATGTTTCCTCCAGTATTTTAATTATTTCCTCTATATTATTTTTTTCCTCCTCTTGACCTTTTGTTCTAATTATCCTTTTCAAATGTTCAATTGCTTTATCATACTGTTTTGTTAAGGAATAAGACATCAAAAGACCTGTATTGCCGAGTGCTGAAATGTCCAGGGGTTCAAATATGCTCAGGTATTCATCATATCTTCCCTGGTGGATTAACATAATTCCTCGAAAATTTTGTACTAAAGGACTAAAAGGGTCTAGCTCCACTGCTCTATTCATTTGTTCCCAGGCTTCATCCCATCTATTTTGGATCATTAAAAAATGTGCGTAAAATGCTCTGGCTTCCGAAAAATTCGGATTTAATTTAAGACACTTTTCCATTGCCTTATTACTGGCCTTCCAGTTAAAATCCGTGTTTGCCAATTTACTCGCTTGCCAACGCCAGACCTCTGCATCTGTACTATCAAGCTCAAATGCCTTTGCCAGATATTCTTCCATTTTGGGGTCAGCTACCTCCGGAGACGCCATATGCAGCTGTTTTCTGACTATCCAAATTCCCGATAAACCCCCAAAGGCTGGAGCAAATAGAGGGTCTATCTCCACTGACTTCAAGAAGTATTGTTCGGCGACATCTATTCCTTGAGGTGTCTGGAATGCCAGATTGATTCTTCCATTTAAGTACATCTCATAGGCCCTGGGATCTACTTTTCGCAAACGCACATTCTCCTTGAGTAGGGTCAGTTTCAGTCGTTTTGCCACCAGGCTGGCAATCTCATCTTGCGTAAATAGGGCATCCTCAATTTTACGATCAAAGGTTTCTGACCAGAGATTTGCCCCATCCTTGGTGTCAATCAACTGTACCGTGGTACGAAAAGTATCACCAGATTTGCGCACGCTGCCCTCCAGAACATAGGCGACATCCAATTCTTCACCTATGACATTAATGGTAACATCTTTCCCTTTGTAGGCAAAAGATGAGGCACGGCCGATGACCTTGAGCTCTTTATATTTGGTCAGGCGGTTCATGATCTCTTCGCTAATACCATTAGAAAAGGACTCTTGGTCCTTGTCGGGGCTCATATCATCAAACGCCAATACGGCGATGGAAGAAGTAAAATCAGGTAACATAGAGGCCGTCATCACTTGTTTCTCCATGGTTTCTGCCATGCGCAATTGATTGACAATCAACAAAATAAGCGCTATAGAAAGTGCACCTATAATTATACGATTAAGACGTACATTATTTTTGGCCGATTCTTTGGCATCGAAGACCATATCTTCCGTCTTTTTGATGCCTTCCGAGGTAAAGTCATATATCCATGCAATAATGAGCCATATGGGAAATCCGATGGACAAAATAATGATTGTGATTTTCAAGAAACCCTGGCTAAGATCAAATGCAGGTATTAGAACAGATAGTACTTGTACAATCAACCATGCGATTACCAAATAGGCAACTCCTGCTTTTACGACATGCCTGCGTTGTAATTCGTTAAGATAGTCTTTGAATTTCACAAGATATGAAATGCTTATTCATTTATTTTTTATGCCACGTAGGGCAAAGCAAATTTTAAAGGGTTCTAAATAATTAACGGGTCAGTTAAAGTTACAAAATTTTGAGCGAATGTTTGATTGAATATCAGATACTTTAGGGATTTTATAGAAAGAAAAAGGGAACATAATAGTATCTTTTATAGCTGAAAATAAAATTGCATATCATGTCTCCCGGATTCTAAAAAGCGTACTTTGGCGACTTAAACCAAAACACTTTTTATTATGAAAAAAAACATGAGATTATCAGGCCTATTATTGTTTGCTATTTTACTTTTTAGTTCCTGTACTAATGCTGAAAAACAGGCGCCAATAGACATGGCAAATATAGGGGCAGAGATACAGGCTTTGGAAGATGCTTATGCTGCCGGTGAAAAGGCGAAAGATGCAGATGCCGTTGCTGCATATTATAGTGATAATGCCATTAGCTATGGCCGTAATGAACAACCAGTTTCCGGCAGGGCAGCTATTCGGGAAAGTATTGCAAAGAACATTGCAAATGATACGACAGGCAATTATAGTGTTTACAAAGTGGTCGACCTATTCGCGGAAGGGAATATGGCTGTAGAGATAGGTTCCTGGACACAATTTGATGCTTCTGGCACAGAAGTGGAAAAAGGGCATTATATGTCCTATTTTGAAAAAAATAGTGATAATGCATATGAATGTGTACGTGACATGAATGCTACCACCAAGCCTATTACTACTGCTGGTATGTAAGCTTTTGAAAACCAAAAACTAAACTAGACGGAGTCTGCCTATGGCGGACTCCTTTGTTTTAAAAGGGTGTTGTCCTTTTATTTGCAAATATTATAGGGTTGGCAGAAACATTGCTTTTAAAAACAAATACTCCACCAGTATTAGGGCTTATCACTAAGGAAATTAAAATGGCCTTCCATATAGGATTTAATAGCTTCCCCTTTCTTTTTTAGCGCTTCATATAATTCAATATTAACAATTGCCGAAATGGTTATGGCCCCTACAAGCTGGGGAGTTTTCTCTATAGATAAAATGCAATAGCGCAATTGGGAAGAAGATTCACCATAATAATATATTCCCTTTTCATAAATAGCTTTAACGCTTTCTGAATTATGGCAGCTACCTGTAAGTTCTCGTAGTTCCTGTCGTATTTTTTTTGGTAACTGGTTAAACCGTTCAATCTGCCCGTCAAAACTGGTATAAAATGCATTTAACCGCACGGTTAAGGAATCATTTATG
Organism: uncultured Eudoraea sp.; assembly: GCA_965364275.1. GTDB lineage: Bacteria > Bacteroidota > Bacteroidia > Flavobacteriales > Flavobacteriaceae > Eudoraea. The sequence continues at coordinate 8,605 of CBDTVT010000104.1, forward strand.
AGGTAAGTTTTGATGCCCTGTACCTTTAAACCATCCCAGGTATTCTCGTCTCTGGTAACAGGAATGATATCGGACATAACCCAGGAAATATTGGTTGCTAACCTCGCCGAATCCAAAGTAAGAGACTCTTTATTCTCAAGGATTTTAAGTACTTCCAGACCAGTTGTATATTGATTCAATTTTACTCAAATCTCTCTTTAAATCTTGATAAACAAAATTTATTTGACTTCTTTCACTGATGATCGCTTTCCTTTCCTCATTCCAATTATTGATCTGCAATGCAATTAAAATCCCAATCACTACCAATAAAATCTCACCAATGGCATAGCGAGCATATTTCAGTGGCTTGTTGTCGTCCGCTAGTTTTTTACGAATATTCCTAAAAAAGTTAATCATGAGAGTAGAAGACTTGGTTGGTACTCCCTAAGGTATGGAATTATTTGGTGAGGTTTAGCAGTCAGGATAAAGAAATAATATGCATTAAATACAAAGTAAAAAGCACAAGGTACGAAATGAGAAAAACGTACTTCCAACCTCCAACCTCGCGCTTTATTTTCAACCATATTTTAGAGAGCCACAGATGAAGTGATTGTTGAGATAGCTTAGGTATCCATTTCCAACACTATAGCTTCTCCTTCGTAATGCTATGAAGAAGGAGCTATCGGGACCAAATATAAAAACCTTATGTTAGATATACAATGCGAAAGTTTGTAGAAACAAGATCATATGGTGGTCTAGAAGTATATCAATCTCACATTCAATCTGCTTCTAATAACCATTTCACGGCCGCTTTTCGTTCTGTAAAAATTTTGGTATCCCAACCAAAGTTTACCGTAGATATTTCATAGAAAGAAGCGATTTGCTGTGCTTCAATATCTTTAGGTTTGATCAGTGCTATACCAATTGATTTATTCAATCCCCATTTCTGATATAATTCAAATGGAAGTTTAAAAATGTCGGCCCTGTTAAATTTGGTTCTGATCTTCTGGGACTCTACAAGAATTTTATTAACCCTTTTTTTATTAGTAAGTTCAATAGCAGAGAAAGAGGAATCAAATAGGTCTTTTGTCGAATTAATACCGTCATAGGTTAAAACGACTATCTGATATTTTTCATTAAATTCAACTTTCCAATTCATAACAATAGCTCTAATATAAAGTTTTATTTAGTAAATTAAAAGCAGGAGGGTGGTTCTTCTTTTATACTGACATAACTTGCCATTTGATGATTTTGATGTAGCTTTAGGGGGAAACAAAGCGCCGGTTATTCATTAATTACTAATGTTTATTTAAGACAAAATAAATGATTCTAAATATAAATAATACAATACATGACGTGGATGTTGACCCTGCTACCCCTTTACTGTGGGTCATCCGTGAACAACTTGGGATGACCGGAACAAAATTTGGTTGTGGAATAGGACAATGCGGGGCATGTACGGTTCAATTAGATGGATTGGCCATAAGATCTTGTCTTACACCAGTCCAGATGGCAGTTGATAAGGAAATTACGACTATAGAAGGAATTTCAGATCAAAGCACTGGGCTACATGTATTACAAAAAGCCTGGATTGAAGAACAAGTCCCGCAATGCGGGTATTGTCAATCCGGCCAAATTCTGTCTGCACATGCGCTACTAACAAAAAATACATCGCCTACAGATGAGGATA
>CBDTVT010000105.1:0-10218 GCA_965364275.1 uncultured Eudoraea sp.
ACAAGCATTCCATCTCCCGGAAAAATACCAAATCCGAACAAGGCCGGTATCCTGAACCAATAATAACAGGAAACCGCTGCCGCTGAAAAAATGGCAATTAAGATTCTCTCCTGTATAAACCTTTTCAAAACCAAGAACAAAATGCTTGTGACAAGAAGCCCTAACAAAGGAAATTTGTAAATGGCGATAAGCTCTACAATCCTTGTTATTCCATTATAATCAGGAACCTGAAACCATCCCCAGACAAATCCGGGGAACGCACCAACAGTTAGAAATCCCGCTATTTTATGATAGGTTGTTTTTTTCGTTGAAAACGGATGAATCCCGGGAGTTTTGTCAGGACACGGAGTTAAACAACGGTGACATTGGCCACAATGGGCATTGGGTAGTTTCAATTTATTTTTTAGGCCATACAGCTTTTCTACTGGATGAATGGGGCATAGACCTGAACACCAGGCGCTTTTCCATTCATAACGTAAGCCCGCGATAACAGCAATGAACCCCAACGACAGTATTAACAATGCGGTGGCCCAACCATTCAAATCAAAAAAAGCATGGCGTAAAGGTACAAGTATAAATAAGGCAATTACAGCAATCAGATTCAATTTCCCTGTTTCTGCCAAGCTTAACTTTTTTCTTTTTGATAATCCCATATGCCTTGGAAACAATGCAGTTGATGCCATAGGGCATATATTTCTCCACAATCCCGTTGCAACAACCAGCAATATAGGTGCAATTGGAATTAAGATATTCCAAAATAGATGGATGCCAAGAGTTGGATAAAAAATTAAATTGAAAATAATTACAACCCCAGCCAACCAAATCAAAGTTTGGGCTATCCGCCAGATCAGAATGGATTTTGGAGATAATTGATCTCCCGGTTTTAGATTATAATTGACCATAATCTCCTATTTGTTCTGTAACACCGCCATTTTCCTGCTTTGTCATATGCTGTTCTTTTCTAAAAGGAATCAATTCAATTTCATAAATATTAAGAAAGTGATAAAAGTAACGTTCAAGAAATATTGTTTGCTTGTTCCGGGAGGGCAAAATACATAAATTAAATAAATAAATACTATTTTGTCTTTTATTTAAAATAGCGTTGTGCTATAATATTTTAAGCACAAATGTGGTCAAATTTACCAGCGATCTGGGTAGATTTAATCCAATTATTGGTCTTATAAAAGACTAAATGACCTTTTATTATTTAAAATCAATATAAATAATCATGACCATGACAAATATCATGTTTTGGCCTTGAGGATTGGCTAATTTTAGTACATAACTTATATTAATCCGGTACAGCAATGAGTTGTAATATTTCTACTTCGTTTTTAATAATCTTCCTTTTCTCTCTAAGTATTTCATCAAAAGCTCAAGATGGGGAGATCATTTTTAAATCCACCTGCGCTGCCTGCCATACAACAACCGCCAGGAAGTTGATAGGCCCTGGACTGGCCAATATACATGATAAGCGCACTAAAGAATGGTTTACCAATTTTGTAAAATCATCTCAAACTGTAATTAATAGTGGAGATGCCGAGGCCATAAAAATATTCGAAGAGTACAATAAAGTAATAATGCCTGACCAGATATTATCCGATGTTGAAATAACTGCCGTTTTTGAGTATATCAAAAGTGAGAGTCCGGCAACTACGGGAATTACTACCGTAGAAACTGTAGCAGAAGTGGAGGTGCCTTTTGAACCTTCCGAAGAAGACATCGCAATAGGTCAAGATTTGTTTTCAGGCGAACAAAGATTTGAAAATGGAGGGCCCTCATGTATCTCTTGCCACCATGTTAATAAACATGGGTTTATTGCCGGTGGGGAATTGGCAGCGGATTTAACGGATGTATACGAAAGACTTGGAAAAGCAGGTATTGAGGGTATGATTACGGGACTTCCTTTTCCCCAAATGAAAAGTTCGTATCAAGACCACACAATAACACAAGAAGAAGCTGTACTACTTACGGCATTCTTGAAAGAAACAGGTGAACAACGTTATTATCAAAGCTATTCCCCTTCGTATAATAACATTCTTTTAATATGGGGTGTTGCAGGTGCCGCCATCTTAATGGGTATTTTTCCTTTGCTGTGGTATAATCGAAAAAAGGAGAGTGTGAACAAAAGAATTTACGAAAGACAAATTGATTCGCATAACTAAAATATAACAGTATATAATTAAACCGATACTATGAGTTGGATAGAAGATATTATTTCTCCGCAAACACGTAAATGGGAAGAATTTTATAAAAATCGTTTTCAGCACGATAGAATTGTAAGAAGTACTCACGGTGTAAATTGTACCGGAGGATGTTCCTGGCAAATTCATGTTAAAGAAGGAATAGTTGTTTGGGAAACCCAACAATTGGATTATCCTTTATTGGAGAATAAATTACCTCCTTATGAACCACGCGGCTGTCAAAGAGGTATTTCCTTTTCCTGGTATTTATACAGCCCTTTAAGGATTAAATACCCTTTAATTCGCGGTGCATTAATTAGTGCATACAGAGCAGAAAAAGAAAAAGTGGGCGATCCTTTACAAGCTTGGGAAAACTTACAAAATAATAAAGAAGCAAGAAAAAAATATCAAAATGCGAGAGGTAAAGGTGGATTCCGAAGAGTTCATTGGGATGAAGTCCTGGAAATCATGGCCGTTGCTAATATCTATACCGCAAAAAAATACGGTCCGGACCGAGTTGTAGGATTTTCCCCCATTCCTGCAATGTCTATGCTTAGTTATGCAGCAGGTTCAAGGTTTTTGCAATTATTTGGAGGTGTTAATTTAAGTTTTTACGATTGGTATTGCGATTTGCCAAATGCATTCCCTGAAGTTTGGGGAGAACAAACCGATGTTTGTGAGAGTGCAGATTGGTATAATGCCAAAATGGTTGCTGTAATGGGTGCCAACCTAAATATGACCAGAACCCCCGATTGTCACTTTTTTGCAGAGTCCAGACACAACGGGACCAAAGCAGTTGTCTTTTCACCAGACTTTAACCAGGTCGCCAAGTATGCAGACCAATGGGTGCCGCTCCACGCTGGAAGTGACGGCGCATTTTGGATGGCAGTAACTCATGTAATATTAAAGGAATTCCACCATGAAAAAAAAGTACCCTATTTTATAGAATACACCAAGCGTTATACAGATAGCCCTTATTTAGTTGAATTAAAAGATGAAGGAGGTTTTTATTCTACGGGGAGACTCCTGCGTGCCAACAGCCTGGAAAAATATAAAGACATAGAGCAGGGCGATTGGAAATTTGTAAATATCGACAGGCAAAGCGGTGATTTTGTGATTCCAAAAGGAAGTTCTGGATACAGATGGCAGGAAAAAAAAGGGAACTGGAACATGAAGTATGAAGATGGTGAAACAGATGAATCATACGATCCTGTACTTACTTTATTAGACATTAAAGATACAGTAGCCAAAGTGGAGTTCACAGAGTTTGGTTTGGATAAAAAAGCCTTACGAGGAGTCCCTGTCAAAAAGATAAAAACCGTAGATGGAGAGAAATTAGTTACTACCGTTTACGATCTAACCATGGCGCAATATGGCGTTGCCAGGGGACTTGAAGGAGATTACCCTAAAAGCTATGATGAAAAAGATCAGGCGTATACTCCGGCATGGCAAGAAATCTTTACTGGTGTCGATGCTAAGATGGTGACGAGTTACGCAAGAGAATGGGCAAACACCGCTGAGATTACCGAAGGAAAATGTATGATTATTATTGGTGCCGGTATTAACCACTGGTATCATAATAACTTAATATACCGTTCAGGGATTATGGCTTTAATGCTTACAGGTTGTGTAGGTAAAAATGGTGGAGGGATGAACCACTATGTAGGTCAGGAAAAATTGGCGCCTTCAGATTCTTGGGGTTCTATTGCTTTTGCAAAAGACTGGCAGGGACCTCCAAGACTACAACAAGCACCTATTTGGCATTACATCAATACCTGCCAATATAGATATGACGGGCATTCTTCCAGATATAATACCGTTCCTGAAAATGACATGACAGCCGGGCATCACGCAGATCATATTTATAAAGCAGTAAGAATGGGATGGATGCCTTTCTTCCCGCAATTTGACAAAAACACCTTAGAATTAAGTAAAGAGGCCATTGCTAATGGTGCTAAGACCGATGACGGCATTAAAAATTATGTGCTCGAAAAGCTTAAAAGCAAAGAGTTAGGCTATGCTGTTGGAGATCCTGAAAACGATTTTAATTTCCCAAGAACCTGGTATATATGGAGAGGAAATGCCATTTCAGGAAGTATGAAGGGTACAGAATTTGCCTTGAAACATTATTTGGGCACCACATCCAATGCCATCGCCAAGGACTATGATGAAGAAAAAACAAAAGAAGTTAACTGGCATGAGATTGCTCCGGAAGGTAAAATGGATCTGGTTGTAGATCTCAACTTCCGTATGGATTCTTCTGCACTGTATTCAGATATTGTGCTACCGGCTGCGTCCTGGTACGAAAAAGCCGATTTGAATAGTACAGATTTACACTCCTTTATTCATCCGCTATCACAGGCGATTGCTCCGGTATGGGAATCTAAATCGGATTGGGAAATATTTAAAGCCATTGCGAAAAAAACCAGTGAGCTTTCAGAAAAATACATCCCGGATACACAGGTCGATATTGTTACTGGTGCCTTGTCCCACGATACCAAATCTGAAGTTTCACAAAAAGATATTAAGGATTGGTACCATGGAGAATGTGAAGCCATTCCCGGAAAGACCATGCATAGCATTTCCGTAGTTCGAAGAGATTATCCCAAAATCTATGAAAAATTCTGTGCCTTAGGGGAAAATGTAAAAACAAAAGGATTAGGAGCGCACGGTAATCACTATATGTGTGGGGACGAGTATGATGAAATGATAGATTCCAATCATTTCCCAACGGTTAAAATAGGGGATAAAGTGTATCCTTCCATAGCCGAAGATACAGAAGCTGCCAATGCCGTGTTACACCTGTCTTCATTAACCAATGGCAAGCTTACTGTTAGAGCATATGAAAATATGGAGAAGAAATCAGGGGTACCTCTGGTAGATCTGGCTAAAGGAAGTGAAGACTTTAGATTAGATTACAAAGATCTGCAAGCGCAACCCAGAAGATATTTAACCTCTCCTGTTTGGTCCGGTTTAATGAATGAAGGTAGGGCATACTCGGCATACACCTATAATGTAGAACGACTCATTCCCTGGAGAACATTGACAGGGAGACAACATTTCTATTTGGATCATGAAATGTATATCGCTTATGGCGAACATTTACCAACCTATAAACCTTCCCCTAGCCCCGAAGTTTACGGGGATCTAAAAGAGACATTAAAAGGGAAAAGTATGGCCAAAGCATTAAACTGTTTAACGCCCCATGGTAAATGGCATATCCATTCTACTTATATGGACAACCATAGAATGCTTACGCTTTCCAGGGGTATGGAACCATGTTGGATAAGTGAAGTAGACGCAAAGGAAATGGGCATTCAGGATAATGATTGGGTAGAAGTGCATAATGATAATGGCGTGTATTGCACAAGAGCAGTTGTAAGTGCCAGAATTCCTAAAGGGGTCTGTATTGTCTATCATACCGTTGAAAGAACAATAAGCATTCCTAAATCTCAATTGAGAAATGGCAATAGAGGAGGTGCTAATAATAGTATAACCCGAATTCACCTTAAACCTAATTTATTGGCAGGAGGATATGGTCAATTTACCTTCCACTTTAACTACTGGGGTCCTACAGCAGTAAACAGGGATACACATGTCGTAATTAAGAAAATGGATAAAGTAGAATGGTAAAATGCAAATGTTTTAATACAATAAAAGTAGAGGCGTCTGTACTTTAGACATATTAAGCAACTAAAAAATAAGAAATAAAAATAACACTAAAATCAATCTGAATTATGGATGTACGTTCTCAGATTTCAATGGTATTTCACTTAGATAAGTGTATAGGATGCCATACCTGTTCAATTGCTTGTAAAAACATTTGGACTGATAGAAAAGGGGCTGAATATATGTGGTGGAATAATGTTGAAACAAAACCTGGTACGGGGTATCCTACTAAATGGGAGAATCAGGATATATATAAAGGAGGTTGGGAAAAAAGCATGGGCAAGGTTCGCTTAAAAGGTGCCGGTAAAGCCCGAGGGTTATTAAATATTTTTCACAATCCTCACTTACCTGTAATTGATGATTATTATGAACCTTTTACATACAAGTATTTAAATTTAATAGAGTCTCCGGAAGAAAATACTCAGGTTACCGCCAGACCCGTATCGATGATAACCGGTAAACCCATAGACATAAAAATGGGTCCTAACTGGGATGATGATTTAAGCGGCACACCGGATTATGCACGTAATGATCCAAATTTTGAAAACCTATCGGCAGGAGAACAAGAAGCCATGTTTCAACTGGAACGTATGTCTTTGTTTTATCTGCCCAGAATTTGTAATCATTGTTTAAATCCCGCTTGTGTGGGTTCTTGTCCATCGAGAGCTATATATAAAAGAGGAGAGGACGGTATTGTACTCATAAATCAGCAGGTGTGTAGAGCATGGCGTATGTGTGTAACCGCTTGCCCTTATAAAAAATCATATTACAACTGGGGAACAGGAAAGTCTGAAAAATGTATTCTTTGTTACCCAAGACTGGAATCTGGTCATGCTCCTGCCTGTATGCATTCCTGTGTGGGGCGTATTAGATACCTGGGTGTCATGTTATACGATGCTAGCCAAATTGAACATGTATCAGCTGCAGATGATGATGACCTAATTAAAAGGCAAATGGATATGATTTTAGATCCATTTGACCCTAATATAATTGCCGCAGCCAAGAAAAACGGAATTGCCGATTCTACAATTAAATCTGCACAGCAGTCGCCTACTTACAAATTTGTAAAAGAATGGGGAATGGCTTTACCGCTTCATCCGGAATTTAGAACCTTACCAATGTTGTTCTATGTTCCACCGCTATTACCTGTGATGGCTACGTTAACAGATCATGACGTGGAAGCTCAAAAGGAAAATTTGAACCCTATTTCCAAGTTTTGGGAAAGGGCCACTAAATATGATGCTTCAATCGACAACATTTTTGGTACTGTTAATGATGCTCGTATGCCGTTAAAATATCTGGCGAATCTGTTTAGTAACGGGGATGAGGAGATGGTGAAGACCACATTAAAAAAATTAATGGCAGTTCGTTTGCATCGTAGAGATGTTACCGTAGGTGATTTAAATAAGGATTTAGTAGCAGATAGTCTAAAAGAAGTAGGCTTGAATGCTGAAATGGCGGATGAAGTTTATTATTTAACCTCTTTGGCAAAGTTTGATGACCGATTTGTTATTCCACCTGCCCATAGAGAACAAGCTATAGAAATGGTCGAGTTTACAGGTGATAGAAAAGGAAACGCCGGATTTGGATTTGTAGAAAAACCCGCTCGCGGACTCTAAAATATAAGGTATGAATCAACAACTATTAGATTACAATAAAATTGCTAGCCTATTTGTCTTTCCCAGTGCTGAAAACTATGTGGGTCAGGTTAGGAAAGTTCAAAAATATTTCAATAAGGTACTACCGGAGACCGGTAAAACCTTAAAACCATTTACAGACTTGATAGGAACTGTTTCCAAAATTGAATTGGAGGACCTTTACGTAAGGACTTTCGAGGTACAGTCCATCACTACTTTGGATATTGGATATATTGTATTTGGCGATGATTACAAAAGAGGAGAACTCCTGGTTAATCTAAATAAAGAGCATCAAAAGTACGGTATAGAATGTGGTACCGAATTGGCTGATAATCTATCGAATGTTCTAAAACTGTTAAATGTGCTAAAGGATGAAGAATTACGGGACGATTTGGTTAATAAAATAATGGTGCCTGCCTTAATAAAGATGATTGAAGGTTTTGGCGAGGGTCAAATTGCAGCAAAAGATAAAATATATGTCAAGCACCACAAGACTTTGATAGAAAAACCTCATGACTTCACTATTTATAAGCATACGCTCATCGCTTTATACCAGGCATTGAACCATGATTTTGATATTAAAATTGAAGAACAACCGCAACGATCAGGCGGATTTTTAAGCTCAATAAAACAGGAAATTACGATTGAATCATAATTATTAGTACGATGGATACATTAAACAACTTCTTTTTTATCGCTTTCCCATACCTGGCATTTGTGATATTTTTAATAGGAACTATTTCAAGATATAGATCTCAAAAGTTTAAAGTATCGTCCTTGTCCTCACAGTTTTTGGAAGGAAGAAAATTATTTTGGGGTTCTGTCCCTTTTCACTGGGGGATATTAATTCTCTTTTTTGGACATCTTGTCGCATTCCTTATCCCAAAGAGTATCATTGCCTGGAACAGCGAACCCTTACGATTATTGTTCCTGGAAATTTCTTCGTTTATAGCAGCCATCTGCGTTTTTATAGGGATAGTATTGTTATTTATTAGAAGAATTACAGATGATCGAATTAAAATGGTAACATCCAAGATGGATATTTTTGTTGAGTTATTGCTGTTGGCTCAAATATTCACAGGAATGTACATCGCCGTATTCTTTAGATGGGGAAGTTCCTGGTTTGCATCGGTAATGTCGCCCTATTTAAAATCCATTTTTACATTTTCACCGGATATTGCCGCGGTAAGTGCAATGCCGTTACTGATTAAATTGCATATAATTGGTGCTTTCTTACTTATTTTAATAGTGCCGTTTACTCGAATGGTACACTTCCTCGTATATCCGTTAAACTACATATGGAAACCTTATCAGCAAGTGATTTGGAACTGGAATAAAAGAAAAGTTAGAAATCCAAAAACAGGATGGTCTACACATCGCCCAAAAAATAATTAGCATCTTAATCTAAATTAATCAAACCAACTTTCATATGAATAAACCTGAGTTATTAGATTTTGATCAGGAGAGAATACGTGTTCTTCATTATACCTGGATTGCATTTTTTATTACATTTTATGTATGGTTTAATATGGCGCCGTTGGCAACGACCATGTTAAAAAATTTGGATTGGCTGACCAGAGATCATGTTAAAATATTAGCCATTTGTAATGTTGCATTAACGATTCCTGCGCGTATTATAATAGGTGCACTTATTGATAAATACGGTTCACGCGTTGTATTCTCCTGGTTGATGGTTCTTATGGCAATTCCTGCGCTGGCTTTTGCCTTTGGGAACAGTTTTATCCAATTACTTATTGCACGATTAATATTGGGTTCTATTGGGGCTGGTTTTGTTATTGGTATTCGAATGGTCTCCCAATGGTTTCCACCAAAGATGATTGGAAGAGCAGAGGGTTTTTATGCAGGCTGGGGTAACTTTGGATCTGCCTGGGCAGCAATGACTTTACCATGGATAGCGGTTGAATTCTTTGGTGAATATTTGGGATTTGAGGAAAATGGATGGCGCTATGCTTTGGCAATTAATGCAATTGTCAGTTTTATTTACGGAATTATGTATTACTTTCTGGTTCGTGATGTGCCAAAGGGAGAAAAATTTATTGGTGTAAAAAAGACGGCACCTATGACAGTATCATCATATAAAGATTTAGTACAATATATTGTTTGGTCTTTCCCTTTACTGGGTGCGATGGGAGTATTAGCATGGAGAATAAGTTCTGTAAATGTAGATGGAGAACCTATTTTTTCTCAAACAGTATTATACCTAATTTGGGCAGGCTTAGGATTAATCTACGTATTTCATGTTTTGAAGTTATTGAAAATTAATCTGCCTATATTAAAGAAAGGTATTGCAGAAGAAGATAAATATAATTGGAATAATGTTGCAGCTCTCAATAGTACCTACTTTGCCAATTTTGGGGCAGAATTGGCTGTAGTCTCTATGCTCCCCATGTTTTTTGAGAATGTATTCAGGGGTCTGACCAATGGTGAGGGTAATTTAATAATGACAGCAACTTTTGCAGGATTAATTGCTGCTTCGTTCGCATTTGTAAACTTGTTTGCGCGCCCCTTAGGAGGTCTGCTCTCCGATAAATTTACCAGTCGTAAAAAAACAATGCTTATTTATATGCTGGGTATTTCCATTGGATTTTTCGGGATGGCGCTGATTGCCAAATATGGTCCTGTGGGGGCGGATGGGATCAGTACATTGGTTCCTGCTTTTGACGGCATAGGCTGGCTGGTCTTTGCAGTAGTTATCACAATTTTGGCAT
>CBDTVT010000106.1:0-10139 GCA_965364275.1 uncultured Eudoraea sp.
CTAAGTTTCCCCATTGGTATGGGCTACGATTTTAAGGGTATTTATAACATTTATGAGAAAAATATTAACCTTTTCAGTGGAGATAGTAAAAAAAACATCTCAGACATAATTGCATTTGATGATATAACGAGTCCTGAATTAGAGAAAATTATTGGAGCCGGGGCCGCTGAAACTTTAAGAGATGATATGGAGTTGGTAAGCGGGGTCTATCCTTCTTTTGACAAACAAAAGTATCAGGAAGGTTTACTTCAGCCGGTTTTTTTCGGTTCTGCGTTGAATAATTTTGGAGTAAAAGAACTTCTCGATTGTTTTATTGAAATAGCTCCATATCCCAGATCGAAAATGGCCGAAGAACGTCTGGTTCATGCAAATGAAAATGAGCTTTCCGGTTTTGTATTTAAAATCCATGCCAACATGGATCCCAAACACAGAGATCGTTTGGCGTTTGTGAAAATAGTTTCAGGAACATTTGAACGCAACAAACCCTATTTGCATGTAAGGCTTAATAAGAAATTAAAATTTTCAAGTCCCAATGCATTTTTTGCGGAAAAAAAGGAAATTGTAGATATATCGTATCCTGGTGATATTGTGGGATTACATGATACTGGTAATTTTAAAATTGGTGATACATTAACTGAGGGTGAAATTTTACATTATAAAGGTATCCCCAACTTTTCTCCGGAACATTTCAGATATATTAACAATGCAGATCCGATGAAATCCAAGCAGTTAAATAAGGGAATTGACCAGTTAATGGATGAGGGCGTAGCCCAGTTATTTACATTGGAACTTAATGGTAGAAAAGTTATAGGTACTGTAGGCGCCTTGCAATACGAAGTAATTCAATACAGATTAGAACATGAGTACGGTGCAAAATGTACCTATGAAAATTTTCCTGTTCATAAAGCCTGCTGGGTTGATCCCGAAGACCCTAATAATCAAGAGTTTAAAGAATTTATTAGAGTAAAACAGAAATTCCTGGCCAAGGATAAGCGCGGACAGTTAGTGTTTTTAGCGGATTCTCAATTTTCAATACAAATGACTCAACAGAAATATCCAACTGTCATACTACATTTTACTTCAGAATTTCAATAATCAGGGCATCGTATGAACCAAAAATTAAAAACCCATGAATAATTCATGGGTTTTTAGTTAAGCTTCTCCAGTAGGACCGAAATTTAACGGAATTGGAGGTTGTTCGTAATCTTTGATTGTCCCGTGAGCCTTTTCAAAACGACTTACATTATCATTAAGCGCTTTCAAAAATTTCTTCGCGTGTTGAGGAGTAAGTACAATTCTACTTTTCACTTTCGCTTTTGGTGCTCCTGGCATCATGCTAATAAAGTCGACAACAAACTCTGAAACAGAATGATTTATAATAGCCAAATTGGAATAAATTCCTTCGGCTATTTTTTCGTCCAGCTCAATATTAATCTGTTGTTGTTTCTGATTTTTTTCTTCCATTTTTCATTTCAAAAAATAATCCAATATCACAAACAAAAACCCTCAATTAAAAAATTGAGGGTTAATGATTTTAAAATTTTAATTCTTCTTTGCGAGCCATAATTTCATCGTATTCCTCTTTTGAACCTACGATTATATTTTCATAATCCCTCATACCGGTACCGGCAGGAATTTTATGACCTACAATAACATTCTCCTTCAATCCCTCCAGGTAATCAATTTTACCACTTACAGCCGCTTCATTCAAGACCTTTGTTGTTTCCTGGAACGATGCCGCAGAAATAAACGATTTGGTCTGTAACGAAGCCCTTGTGATACCCTGCAGAATTGGTGTAGCTGTTGCTGAAACAGCATCCCGCGCAGTCACCAAACTCTTATCCGCACGCTTCAAGATTGAATTCTCATCTCTCAATTCACGAGGTGTAATTATCTGGCCTGCTTTGAGGTTTTCTGATTCTCCTGACTCTTCAACCACTTTCTTACCAAAGATTTCATCATTTTCTCTGATAAAATCGTCTTTGTGTACCAGTTGATTTTCAAGGAATGTAGTATCACCCGAATCCTGAACACGAACTTTTCGCATCATCTGGCGTACAACTACTTCAAAGTGTTTGTCATTAATTTTTACACCCTGGAGACGGTAAACTTCCTGTACTTCATTTACAAGATATTGTTGTACCGCTGAAGGTCCCTTAATTGAAAGGATATCTTCAGGGGTAATTGAACCGTCAGATAAAGCCATCCCAGCCCGAACATAATCATTTTCCTGAACCAAAATCTGGTTTGAAAGTTTTACCAAATATTTCTTTATCTCACCAAGTTTGGATTCAATAATGATCTCTCTATTACCTCTCTTTATTTTACCGAATGAAACTACTCCATCTATTTCAGATACAACAGCAGGATTAGATGGATTACGAGCTTCAAATAGTTCAGTTACCCTTGGTAAACCACCTGTAATATCACCAGATTTAGCCGATTTACGAGGAATTTTTACCAAGATTTTACCTTCTTTAATCTTATCGCCGTCATCTACCATTAAATGGGAACCAACAGGAAGGTTGTAGGAACGCAAAACTTCATCCTTTGAATTTTGTATCAATAAGGTAGGAATCAGTTTCTTATTTCTGGATTCTGAAATTACCTTTTCCTGAAACCCGGTTTGTTCATCAATCTCAACCTGATATGTAACTCCCTGATCAATATTTTCATAAGCAATTTTACCGGGGAATTCCGAAACAATAACCCCGTTATAAGGATCCCATTGGCAAACTAAATCTGCCTTTTTTATCTTACTGCCATTTTTAACAAAGATCTGAGAACCATACGGAATATTATTGGTACTAAGCGTAATTCCCGTCGTAGCATCAACAATTTTGATTTCAGAAGTTCTTGAAATTACAATATCAACCTTTTTCCCTTCAGAATTCTCACCTTTAACTATTCTCAAGTCTTCAATCTCCGCAATACCCCCAAATTTAGCCTCAAGTTTACTTTCCTCGGAAATGTTACCTGCAATACCCCCAACGTGGAAAGTACGCAAAGTTAGCTGCGTTCCTGGCTCACCAATAGATTGTGCAGCCACAACACCAACCGCTTCACCACGCTGCACCATTTTATTGGTTGAAAGGTTTCTACCATAACACTTGGCACATATACCCTTTGCAGCCTCACAAGTGAGTGCCGAGCGAACTTCTACTTTTTCAATAGGTGAAGCCTCCACTTTCTTTACATCAGATTCCAGAATCTGTTGTCCAGCAGTTAATAGCAGTTCTTCATTTAACGGATTATATAAATCATGTAAAGAAACTCTACCTAATATACGCTCACCTAGAGTTTCAACAACTTCTTCGTTTTTCTTTAAAGATTGAACCTTTATTCCTCTAAGGGTTCCACAATCATCGATATTAACGATAACGTCCTGAGAAACATCCACTAATCGTCTAGTAAGATATCCTGCATCGGCAGTTTTAAGAGCAGTATCTGCAAGCCCTTTACGAGCACCGTGAGTAGAAATAAAGTATTCCAAAATAGACAATCCTTCTTTAAAGTTAGAAAGAATTGGGTTTTCTATAATCTCACCTCCACCTGCAGTAGATTTCTTAGGCTTAGCCATTAAACCACGCATACCTGTTAACTGTCTTATCTGTTCCTTTGAACCCCTTGCTCCAGAATCCAACATCATATACACCGAATTAAATCCTTGTTGATCTTCCCGGATACGCTTCATTGCCAACTCAGTTAACATGGCATTTGTTGAAGTCCAGACATCAATCACCTGATTGTATCTTTCGTTGTTAGTTATAAGACCCATATTATAATTCGTCATAATTCCATCTACCTGTTTATTGGCATCTGCAATCATGCTGTGCTTTTCCTGTGGAATAATAATATCCCCAAGACTGAATGACAATCCTCCTTTAAAAGCAAAATCATAACCCATGGTTTTAATCAAATCCAGAAAAGCTGCAGTTGTGGGTACATCTGTAACAGCAAGAATCCTTCCGATAATATCACGTAAAGACTTCTTGTTTAAAACATCGTTTATATATCCGGCTTCTTCCGGCACAACCTTATTAAAAAGTACTCTACCAACAGTAGTAGCTATAATCTGATTTACTAATTCACCTTCCTCATTAAAGTCTTTAGCTCTCACCTTAATCCCGGCATTCAGTTCAACTTTCCCTTCATTAAATGCGATTACTACCTCTTCGTAGGAGTAAAAAGTTAAGCCTTCACCCCTAACAGGAACTTCTTTGGTAGATTTACGTTCCTTGGTCATATAATATAACCCAAGAACCATATCCTGAGAAGGTACGGTAATAGGAGATCCATTAGCCGGATTTAATATATTGTGAGAAGCCAACATCAAAAGTTGGCATTCCAATATAGCTTCAGGGCCCAAAGGCAAATGCACCGCCATTTGATCACCATCAAAATCCGCATTAAAGGCCGTACAAACAAGAGGGTGCAAACGAATTGCCTTACCTTCTATTAATTTAGGTTGAAATGCCTGTATCCCCAATCTGTGTAGCGTAGGGGCCCGGTTGAGCATGACAGGGTGTCCTTTTAAAACATTTTCTAAAATGTCCCAAACTACCGGTTCTTTTTTATCAATTATCTTTTTGGCCGACTTAACAGTTTTAACAATACCCCTTTCGATCAGTTTTCTGATCACAAAAGGCTTGTATAGTTCTGCAGCCATATCTTTTGGAAGACCACATTCATATAGGCTCATTTCAGGTCCGACAACAATCACGGAACGAGCAGAATAATCTACCCTTTTACCCAATAAGTTTTGACGAAAACGTCCTTGTTTTCCTTTTAAGGAATCCGAAAGAGATTTAAGCGGTCTGTTCGATTCAGTTTTCACTGCCGAAGCCTTACGCGTATTATCAAAAAGAGAATCAACCGATTCCTGAAGCATTCGTTTCTCATTTCTTAAGATAACTTCAGGTGCTTTTATTTCCATTAATCGCTTTAAACGATTGTTCCTTATAATTACGCGCCTGTAAAGATCATTTAAATCAGAAGTCGCGAATCGTCCTCCGTCTAGAGGAACAAGTGGACGTAACTCCGGTGGAATAACCGGAACTACCTTCATGATCATCCATTCTGGTTTGTTATCCCTGTTATCCTGAGATTCTCTTAATGCTTCAACAACCTGAAGTCTTTTTAAGGCTTCCGTTTTACGTTGTTTTGAGGTCTCCGTATTGGCTTTATGCCTTAAATCATAGGATAGTTGTTTCAGATCAATTCGTGCCAGCAAATCGATAAGGCATTCTGCCCCCATTTTGGCAATAAATTTATTAGGATCCGAATCTTCCAAATACTGATTTTCCGGAGGGATAGTTTCAAGAATATTTAAATACTCTTCTTCAGTTAGAAAATCTAATTTATGAATCTCCTCTTCCTCAGGTCCTTGAGCAACACCTGGCTGAATTACCACATAACGCTCATAATAAATAATCATGTCCAGTTTCTTGGAAGGTAATCCCAAGAGGTAACCAATTTTGTTTGGCAAGGAACGGAAGTACCAAATATGAGCAACCGGTACTACTAAATTTATGTGTCCTACCCTATCGCGACGAACCTTTTTCTCAGTTACTTCAACGCCACATCTGTCGCAAACAATTCCTCTATAGCGTATACGCTTGTACTTTCCACATGCACATTCATAATCCTTTACAGGTCCAAAAATGCGTTCGCAGAACAATCCATCACGCTCTGGTTTATGAGTTCTATAATTAATAGTTTCAGGCTTTAAAACCTCACCTCGGGATTCTCCTAAAATTGATTCAGGAGATGCCAATCCAATTGAAATTTTATTAAACCTTTTTATTGCGGTATTATCTTTTATTCTAGCCATTATAATATGGTGATAGTAAATTTAAATATGTAAAAAAAACTATTATTCTTCAAGTCTGATGTCTAAACCTAATCCCTTAAGTTCGTGCATTAATACATTGAAAGATTCTGGCAAGCCAGGTTCAGGCATGGTTTCGCCTTTTACAATTGATTCATAGGTTTTGGCACGTCCAATCACATCATCAGATTTTACTGTCAAAATCTCACGAAGGGTAGCAGATGCGCCATATGCCTCTAAGGCCCAAACTTCCATTTCTCCAAAACGTTGTCCACCAAATTGTGCTTTACCTCCTAAAGGTTGCTGTGTAATCAACGAATATGGTCCAATAGAACGTGCGTGCATTTTATCATCCACCATATGTCCTAATTTTAACATATAGATTACCCCAACAGTCGCTGCCTGGTCGAAGCGTTGCCCGGTTCCTCCATCATAGAGATAGGTATGACCAAATCTTGGGATCCCGGCTTCATCAGTAAATTCATTAATCTCATCAAGTGTAGCACCATCAAAAATTGGAGTCGCGAATTTTTTACCGAGATTTTGACCGGCCCATCCCAGAACGGTTTCATAAATCTGACCAATATTCATACGAGAAGGCACACCTAATGGGTTTAATACTATATCTACGGGAGTTCCGTCTTCCAAGAACGGCATGTCTTCATGTCTGACAATACGGGCAACAATACCTTTGTTACCATGACGTCCGGCCATTTTATCACCAACTTTAAGTTTACGTTTTTTAGCAACATAAACTTTTGCAAGCTTCATTATACCTGCAGGTAATTCATCCCCAACAGATATAGTGAACTTATCTCTCCTAAGATTCCCTTGAAGATCATTCAACTTAATCTTGTAATTGTGTAGCAGGTCGGCCACCAAAATATTCGTGTCTTTATCAGTGGTCCAACTACCCCCTACAAGATGGGCAAAATCATCTACTGAATTAAGCATTTTCATGGTATATTTTTTACCCTTAGGTAAAACCTCTTCACCAAGATCATTTAATACTCCTTGAGATGTCTTCCCGTTTATAAGTTTAAACAACTTATCTACAAGAACTTCTTTAAGTTCCTGGTATTTTAACTCATATTTCAGTTCCAGACTGGAAATTGCTTCCTTGTCTTCTGAACGTTTGCGTTTATCCTTAATAGAACGAGAGAATAGCTTTTTTTCAATAACTACTCCACGCAACGAAGGTGAAGCTTTTAAAGAAGCATCCTTAACATCCCCTGCTTTATCTCCAAAAATAGCACGAAGTAGTTTTTCTTCCGGAGTAGGATCCGATTCACCTTTTGGTGTAATCTTACCAATAAGAATATCCCCGGGTTTTACTTCCGCACCAATTCGTATCATTCCATATTCATCAAGGTCTTTTGTTGCCTCTTCAGAAACATTAGGAATATCATTAGTTAATTCTTCAGCTCCTAATTTAGTATCTCTAACTTCAAGAGCATATTCATCTATATGTATTGAAGTAAAGATATCTTCGCGGACAACTTTTTCAGAAATTACAATAGCATCCTCAAAGTTATATCCTTTCCAGGGCATAAATGCTACTTTAAGGTTTCTACCTAACGCTAATTCCCCTCCTTCTGTAGCATATCCTTCGCAAAGTACCTGTCCTTTTTTAACCTGATCTCCCTTTTGGACGATTGGCTTAAGATTAATACTGGTACCTTGGTTGGTTTTTCTGAATTTAACCAATTGATAGGTCTTGGAATCCTCCTCAAAACTTACCAATTTTTCATTCTCACTACGTTTGTAATTAATTGTGACCTTTTGAGAATCCACATATTCAATTACGCCATCACCTTCTGCATTTATTAATACTCTTGAGTCTGATGCAACTCGTCTTTCCAATCCTGTTCCAACAATAGGAGATTGCGGTTTCAATAAAGGAACAGCCTGACGCATCATGTTAGAACCCATCAAAGCCCTGTTCGCATCATCGTGTTCAAGGAACGGAATTAAAGAAGCGGAAATAGATGCAATCTGGTTAGGAGCAACATCGGTATAATTCACCTCTATAGGATCCACAACCGGAAAATCTCCTTCTTCCCTGGCGATAACTTTCTCCTGGTCTATCGCCCCATTGTCCTTGAGAGGAATATTGGCCTGAGATATTTTCATGCCTTCTTCTTCTTCCGCGCTCAGGTATATAAAATTTTTAGTATCTACTTTTCCATTATCAACCTTGCGATATGGTGTCTCCAAGAATCCCATAGGATTTACTTTGGCAAATACCGCCAGAGATGAAATAAGTCCAATATTTGGTCCTTCAGGAGTTTCAATAGGACATAGTCTTCCGTAATGTGTGTAGTGAACGTCACGAACTTCAAATCCTGCACGTTCTCTTGAAAGTCCACCTGGCCCGAGAGCTGATAATCTTCTCTTGTGCGTAATTTCTGCAAGAGGATTCGTCTGATCCATGAACTGTGATAATTGGTTAGTACCAAAAAATGAATTAATCACAGAGGACAGTGTTTTAGCATTTATCAGATCAATCGGAGTAAACACCTCATTATCCCTCACATTCATTCGTTCACGAATGGTCCTTGCCATACGCGCCAAACCAACACCAAATTGAGATGATAATTGTTCCCCAACGGTTCTAACACGCCTGTTGGAAAGGTGGTCAATATCATCAATTTCTGCTTTAGAATTGATAAGTTCAATTAAATACTTGATAATAGTAATGATATCTTCTTTGGTAAGTACCTGTTTGTCCATACCGATATCCAAACCAAGCTTTTTATTCATTCTGTAACGACCAACTTCACCCAGATTATATCGTTGATCAGAGAAAAACAATTTATCAATTATTCCACGTGCCGTTTCCTCATCAGGTGGTTCTGCATTACGCAGCTGACGATAAATGTGTTCAACGGCTTCTTTTTCAGAATTTGTGGGATCTTTTTGCAAAGTGTTATGAATAATTGCATAATCACTTTGGGCATTATTCTCTTTATGAAGCAGAACGGTTTTAACATCTGCATTAATAATTTCATCTATATGTTCTTTTTCAAGAACAGTATCACGATCCAGGACAATTTCATTTCTCTCTATTGAAACAACTTCCCCTGTATCTTCATCAACAAAATCTTCGTGCCAGGTATTAAGAACCCTGGCAGCAAGTTTACGTCCTAAGATTTTTTTCAATCCGGTTTTTGAAACCTTTACTTCTTCAGACAGGTCAAAGATCTCCAGAATATCCTTGTCTCTTTCAAAACCTATAGCTCTAAATAAAGTTGTAACCGGTAATTTTTTCTTCCTGTCAATGTAAGCATACATTACGCTATTGATATCAGTAGCAAATTCTATCCAGGATCCTTTAAAAGGAATTACCCTTGCAGAATACAGTTTGGTGCCATTTGCGTGAAAAGATTGACCAAAGAATACTCCTGGAGAACGGTGCAACTGCGAAACAACTACACGTTCAGCACCGTTAATTACGAATGTTCCACTTGGTGTCATATAGGGTATAGTGCCCAAATAAACGTCCTGAACAATAGTTTCAAAATCTTCATGCTCCGGATCCGTACAATAAAGTTTTAAACGCGCTTTTAGAGGCACACTATAGGTTAGACCTCTTTCTATACACTCCTGGATGGAATATCTAGGTGGATCTATAAAGTAATCAAGAAATTCCAGTACAAATTGATTTCTTGTGTCAGTTATTGGAAAGTTTTCCATGAAGGTGTTGTACAAACCCTCATTGCCCCTTTCGTCAGATTTTGTTTCAAGTTGAAAAAAATCTTGAAATGATTTAATCTGAATGTCCAAGAAATCCGGATAGTTCGGAATGTTCTTAGCGGATGCGAAGTTTACTCTTTCAGTCTGTTTTGTGAACATCAATGGACAAAATTTTGAACGTGAATACCTAAAATGGGTAGTATATTACATCATATACTATATACAAAAGGGTTTAGGTCTAGCCACCAAACTGGCGGAAAGACCTAAACCAAAACCGTATGGTTGTTGCTATTATTTAAGCTCAACTTCTGCTCCAGCTTCTTCCAATGATTTTTTAATTCCTTCAGCTTCGTCTTTAGAAACACCTTCTTTTACAGCCTTAGGTGCGCTATCAACAATATCCTTAGCATCTTTTAATCCAAGGCCGGTTAATTCTTTAACCAATTTAACTACAGCCAATTTAGAACCACCAGCAGCTGTTAAAACAACATCAAATTCTGTTTTTTCTTCAGCGGCTTCAGCTTCACCTCCTGCGGCTCCACCTGCAGCAACTGCAACAGCTGCAGCAGCAGGCTCAATGCCATACTCATCTTTTAATATAGTAGCTAACTCA
>CBDTVT010000107.1:0-9988 GCA_965364275.1 uncultured Eudoraea sp.
AAACCAAAATTGCACTTAAACCCAATCATAGCAAGGCTTAAGAAATACTTTAAAGTAGAAATACAGCCCCCATTATTCTTCCATTCGTCCGATAAATGACTCTATTTATCGAAAACCTATGAATTTTTGCTAGGTCATAGCTCCAAACATTTTGTGATCTTTGGAGTATTAATAACCCAATATCTTGACCTATGAAGAATGCTTTAACCTACAAAGTAGCTTTAGGATGTATCATAACGTTTTTTTGCTATTCATCGTATGCGCAGAATCCTAAGCTTTCCAAATCTGTAAATCCGGATATTTATGAAGCCAATAAACGGGCGACTAATTATCAGGAGTTATTAAACTTAGGGTATGCCGACAGACAAATTTACGAAGATCTGGGCAATGCCAATTTTTTAAGTAAAAATTACGAGACGGCTGTATTTTGGTATAAAAAACTGATAGCGATCAGTGAAGATGGCATCCTCAGTTCCGGTTACTCTGAACGTTATCAATACGCATTGAAAAAGACGTCCGGATCAGATATAGCCGGCACCAATGATAACAAAAACTGGTTGGCACAAATTAAGGCCGAATATCGCATAAATGAGTCATTAGCCGATCAAGAAAACTCAGTAAAGGGTTTATCAAACAATATCAATGAATCACTAACCGACCTGGCACAACAGGTGTTGGAAGGGGAAAATGATTTAGTGGTCCTAAACGATAAAACATTTAATTACAAAAACGCCTATAAAACTCCAATTACGGTTACGGCAGATGGGAACACCGCTTATTTTAGTAAAGCCAGTTATATACAACCCAAGTATGGTGTTTTCTCTAAAAAACAATTAGTTCATAAAATCTACAGGGCGGAAAAGATAAATGGACAATGGGAAAATATTAAAGAAGTTGCATTATCTCCTAAATATTTCTCCAGCATGCACCCTACAGTTACTCATGACGGGAAACGATTATTTTTTGCCTCAGACATGCCAGGTACTTTTGGAAAATACGATATCTATGTGTCTGCAATAAATAAGGATGGAAGCATAGGTGTTGCAAAGAATTTAGGTGAAAAAGTAAATACAAAAAAGAACGACCTATATCCTAATCTCGCAGGAGGTTCTACCCTGTTTTTTGCATCAGATGGTCATAAAGGCCACGGTGGACTGGATGTATTTATGGTACAGGTATTTAATAAAAAAGTGGGGTGGTCTGTCAACTTAGGTAGCCCTATTAATAGCGATAAAGATGATTTTGCAATTTCCCTTACCGGAAATGGAATGGGCTATGTCATGTCTAATCGCGGGAATGCTGAAGATACCACTCAGCAAGTGGCATTCTCTTTTTCGAGTCCCAAAAAAGACAAACAAGAGGAAAATGGCGGATATAACTTTGCAGAAGTTTTTAGCAATGACGTAAAAGTAAATTTCGCAAGCTCTGTTTATGACGATGATTAAAGGTATAGCGGAGCTATAACTTAAACCAAATGGTCACACACCAATTATCAATTTGGTAGCCACAGGATCGATTATTTCAAAACAACTATTCAGAAAAGAATACGCCTAGTTTAAAAGAAATTTTTCGAATTATCCAACCCGATCAGCACTAGTTTAAAAAAGTATAAATCGGATTATAAGTAATCAGAATAAAATTTAAATTTCAATCAGATGAACTGTAACACCTCCATATTTAAGAAAGTATTCGTACTTCAAGTGTTTTCCCTGATTCTCTGTATTCAAGCTTCTTATGGTCAGGAAGCAATCTCTGATCTAAGTACAAACACTGCCTATCACAATCAGTTGTTTTTTAATAGGTTCTTAATAAACCCTACATTTTCATTGGTTCGGGAAAACAAATCTTATCTGAATATTCTGCATCGAAATCAGTATGCTGCTTTTGAAGACAATAATCAAAACTACTATCTGGGATTTAGCAATAAATTTAATGATCATACCGCTTTGGGTATAGGTGTTTACAGCCAACGAATAGGTGTTATCCAGGAGTTTGGATTTAATGCAAATTACGCCACTTCTGTGCAATTGGGTTCGAAAAGTAAATTAACATTTGGTGCCAACGTTACCTATTACAGCCTGGGACTGGATAAAAACCGTGTGGTTGCTACTGAAAACGATCCGCAAATTCTGGAAGCAAAATTAGAAAATAAGATAGCTATACAACCGGGAATTACATTCTCATATGGTAATTTTGATGTCGGAATCTACGCGGCTGATCTTATCAGATACAGTCAGACCACTAATGAATTTTTAACGAGTTTTAATACCAAAACTGTTAAAGCATCTCTACAATATACGCATGCATTTATGACCAATTCAGGTTTATTGGCCAACGCCAGGTTAATGCCACTTGTACAATTAGGCCAAAATATAGACGGGAGTCTGTCATATGTAGGAGCAGTTATCCTTGAATTACCTAAATATGGCTGGTTTCAAAGTACTCTGGATGATACTTATGGCATATCAATGGGCATAGGTTTTAATCTTAGTAAAAAGTTATCTCTTGGGTATTTGGTAGAAAAGAATTTCATGGATCAGGATGCGGCATTTGGCTGGAATCATGAATTATCATTGGCCTATACATTTAAAAATCAACCTTCCGCTCTGGGTGGTTATGTAGTAAAATCAGAAGAAAACAGAATTGATGAAATTGTTCAAAATTATGAAGAACAACTAGCACAATTAAAGGAGAATCAAAATAAAGACAAGAAGAATCAGATAAACGAACTTACCAGAAAGTACGAAGCACAAATAGCTAAATTAACCAGTGATAAAAATAAATCAACCGCAGATAAAAATAAATCATCTGCAAGCAAAAATAAAGATGTAAAAAATGCGCCTCAAACTACACTTGTGGCATATTCAATTCAACAAGAGGAAGATCCCAATACCCTTGCTTACCAAAACCGTTTAATTTTGGACGAGCTAATATTAAGACAGGACTCCATAGAGAATGCGCGTAACTCCCAATTCGAGAAAAAGTTCGAAATGATAGTAAGAATTTTGCGAAGTGATGTTGAAAATAGTATTAAATCCAATTTACAGGATTTCAACAATCCGGAGAACACAGTAATGGTTACGAACGACAGAGAGTTCAAAACTACCAAGAACCTGGAAATTAAAACATCTAATAATAGCCTATCTGAAGCGGAGCGCAAGGAATATATTAAGCTTCCCATTAAAATTAGTAATCTAACAGATGTTGGCGTTCAATCTGGCTATTATGTTATCGTCAATGTATATAAAAACAAAAAATATTTAAATGCTTTTATGAATCAGCTGAATGAACAGGGGTTGAATGCGAAACAATTTTACAACAAGAAAAATGGTTTGTATTATGTTTATTTGGCTGATTTTAAAGTTAAGGAAGAAGCCGAAATCGCTTATGTTTCTCATTTAAATGGAAAATATAATGATGAAAAGTGGATTATGCAAGTTGACAATCCCCCAGCAACTGCTGATCTTATGTATGAAGATTAATGATTTTTCAAGGACAATAAGAACAATAAAATAAGTTGTCTGTTATACTTGTAATTTATTTATCCATAAATAATTGTGTGTCCTACTTATGGAATTATA
Source organism: uncultured Eudoraea sp. (assembly GCA_965364275.1). Classification (GTDB taxonomy): domain Bacteria; phylum Bacteroidota; class Bacteroidia; order Flavobacteriales; family Flavobacteriaceae; genus Eudoraea. The sequence continues at coordinate 3,582 of CBDTVT010000107.1, forward strand.
ACAAGTGTAATTAATCATGAGTCATTAGCGATTAGGCCTTCTTTCAAATTATATTCTAAAATTTTAGTTTATATCAATGAATGCGTATAGATCTGTTTTGGGAAAGTCCATTTAGCCGTAAACTCCTCTATTTCAGCGACTTTCGTAATTTAAGAGTGGTAAAAATGGTTAAAATTACAGACCAGTTGGTTTGCATTTGAACGAAAATACTTACGTTATATCAGTGCTTTTCTATTTTTTATATATATTTAAAATATAAAAGTAACAGAATAACAATCGCTCAACCCCCAAAACCCCATAATATGCAGACTCAAAATTACCCCAAAAGTAGCCCGCACTGCAGGCCAAAAACAAGAGCTCATCCCGTAAACTTCTTAAAAGAAGCTCCCATTTAAAGTATAGTAAATACAGTTTTTATTCTAGTTTTATCTTATCAGGTTCTGGAATTATTCAGGTCCTCATAAGGTTAACAAGATTGGATGTATTTCTATTCAATGGTGCTCCTAATTCCTAAAACAGATAATTCTTGTTTTGAGGCTTTAACATCAAATTTGATTTCATTGAAAGAGATTGATGGCTAGTATCCATATCTAGTATACATCCCCATTTGCTATGGTTTAAAAAATTGCTAATCGAGCAATGATTTATCCGTAATAACTTGCTCTTTTTCAATATTTTAATTTCTTATTTCTTTAATATTTTTCAACCCCAAAATACTAATAGATATGAAATCAAATATCCTTAAAATAATTGTTTTAGATAATGACCGCCTATTTCATGCGGCATACAGGTACTATTTTGAAACCTACCAGGATTATTCCCTTCAAGGCATTTATGTTTCCGTAGAGGACGCCTTAGAAGATTATGAAAATGTATTACCCGATATAATTGTTTCTGAAGTATCTATGCCCGAAGTATGTGGCATTCAAGGAATCGGAATGTTTAGAAAAAAGGATCCTGATGTAAAAATTATTATGATAAGTGCCCAGAATGATTTTGAGCTTATCAAAAGGGCTTTTAAAAATCGGGCAAATGGTTATCTGACAAAACCTGTGACCAAGAAAAGATTGTACAATGCCCTAAATTCTATCAAATATGAAGGTGCCACCATGAGCAATGACATTGTCAAAGCGGTGATTTCTATGTTTCACAGAAAATCATATAATAGTTTTTCAGAAAGAGAAAACCAAATAATTGATTATTTGTGCCAGGGTGCGACGTATAAGCTGATAGCCGACAAGCTTTTTGTTACACCAAGCACTATAAATTTTCATATTCAGAATATATATTTAAAACTGGATGTGAACTCCAAATCGGAGGCACTTTTAAAATTGAAGGAGATCTCATAATTGATATTATATGTAGAAAAACTACGCTTTGATTTCCATAAAATACAACTCAGACTTTGACAGATCTGATTGGATGTAATAGATGATAAAATAAGTTTATATAAAAGCACAGTAGGTTAACATTTGTTAGCCTGCTCTGTTTTGCAGTGAAAGTTCACTAATTGACTAAGCTTGAATATTGCCCTGCTAAAATGGTTACAACCACCCCATAAAATTGCTCCATTATTAATTACTAACTAGTGAACCTCACTTCTTTTTAGTTTTATCTAACCACAAATAATGATAGGTTAAGCCCACTGAATCAAAATCTGCCCCATAGCGGGTAAACGTTCCTCTATTAATAGAAAAATTTAAACCATGTCCATTTTTAAAGGTGTAGGATATATTTAACGCCAGGCGTAAATTTCTTTGTTCATCCTGACTGATTTCATCATTGATTAAAATCCCGCCAAATCTGGTCCAGCCTAAAGAACCTGATGCCCAAAGTCCTTTGCTAAATAAATAAATTCCATGTAATTGGAGGACCCCCATTGATTTTTGCTGCAAACTATTCCCGCCAAAAAAATCTTTATTGGTACTGAAAACAAATAAATTAATATACGATTCCAATCTAAATTTGTTGAATTTATAGGAAGTTCCCACCGCAAATTTGTAGGTCCAGCGGTTAGTACCAATATTTATCAATTTATTAGGATCATACTGGCCCAATGGCACCACAAATCTGAATTGTACTCCTAATTTAAACTTTTTTAAGTCATGAGTTGCAAACTCTTCTGGACTAAGGGCAGGACCTCCTATCAGGAGCATGTGGATTCTGAAACGCGGATCTGCCAAGCCAGAGCGAGATACTGTCTGATCTTCCTGATTGAGTTGCCCTTCCCAATTTCCAGTAGCATAAGGTATAAATGCATCTATCTTAGTTAATTTGTTAAAAATACTAAGGCTTCTCTGGTATGCTGCTCCAAAAATAAACAGGGAAGCATTTGGGCCATCTATGGGCAATACAGGATCAACCAATATATTTCCATCGGTATAAGTTGTATTTACAATAGCAATATTGGACTTTACGGGCATCATAGCCATAAGCCTGGGTGAAAGCTCCTGAGCACTTACTAAAGTGCTTATGAGTATAAATATAATATTGTATATTCCAATCTTCATTATTTATAACACTCGTGCTTTTTTACCTCAGAATTCAATTGTAAATAATCCAAAATTGTAGTAATCCGAGGGGTGAAAATAGTAATAAATAAAACTCATATTCAGCTTGCGTGCCTGTACTTCTGTCTTTAACCCATGCCGTCCATATTAATGTTCCACGCCTAACCTGGCTCCATCGGTAATATTCTAAAAAGTGTCAAAAAATAAACTCAACTATTACAAAGAACGTCTCCTGCTTCCAAGCATTTATTTACTATAATTTTATTCCAATCTATGGAATAAAATTAAGCAAAAGTGCATTCATTAACAATACTACTAAAGTGGAATAATAGTAGTATTTATAAATTCATATCTAGCTATCTGCATTTTGTTTACTAGCATATTTACCTACCAAAATGGCTACCACAACGGCCACATAGAATTGCCCCATTACTGCAATAAGCATTGCTAAAGACTGAGCCAATGGGAGTTGTGGTGTAATATCCCCGTAACCCGCGGTAGTTAACGTTATAAGGGTGTAATAAACCAATTCCATATCAGAATTACCGCTGGCATTGAATGATCCCGGGAGGTACAGATCGCAAAAACCAACCAGACTAATAAACATAATTCCCAGTAACAAATAACCGTTTAAAGCATTCACCAATGTATAAATTGTGACATTTTTTTCATTTATCATATGCCTGACAACAGAACCCACAAGAAAAATGATAAAAAGATTCGTGATTAACTCTGCTAAATAATGTAGATATATTAAATCCGTTGCCCTGGTTGCCAGCTCAATGAGAATGGCAACAAACCCTATAAACATTACTTTCCTGGAGATAGGGTAAGAAGCCAAAAAAATGATAAGAGAAAAGAGGATTACGGAAACTACATTTGTAGAAAACTCAAAAACGGGTAAAATAAATATAAAAATAAAGCAGACCATCAAAAGTAATACTGCCGATACGTTCTTGTCTTTAATTGTGTTACCGATTTTTTGCAGCATCTCTATAATAATTTTCCGGTTCCTTGTCTGTTTTCACTACCTATATCAGACCTTTTCTGTTGATTACTTTTTATCAACTATTTATTTTTTCGTTTTAATAACCATGTAAATACAGCAGGAAGAACAAACCAGGCTAAAGTCCATACCATTGGTCCTACAAAGGCAAGGCCCACATTTACAACTGCCGTTAGCGGTTCCATTAGGTTATCTTTTGCAATACCTTTAACCTGGTCCTGGTCTATTCCTTCGCGTATTAGCTCATTTTTCGCGGCGTATAACCAGGCTCCGACACCGGCAAATCCGGCCAGGGCCAGACATGCAGCCTGAAGTGCTGGTGATGATTTACTTTCCAAAGACGGATCGGCAATGGCAAAATAAACAAATAGTATTACGAGGAACAATTGAACAAGAGAGAGTAAGACATGTACCCCGTTGGTTTTTATTAGATTTTTAAAGAGGTTATTGTTTTGGTTCCAGTACATAAGCGCAAGCCCTCCTCCTATAAAGATTCTAAGTAGTTCTAAACGGTTGTCTATCATATGACTTAATAAACCCAAAGGTTTATGTGTCCACTCCATATCCTCAAATGTGGGTAAATAGCGTATTAACAAATGAAAAAATAAGAGGGCGTATGCCACATCAATAAACCGGCTTAATCGTTGTAAATAAATCGCATTGGGAGTCATCACTTATTGCTTTTTTTATTTTGTTTAGTACTATAATTTTACGGTAAATTCATGCTTTTTGATCATGAACTCATTAAAAAACAAACTCAACCAAAAATCGTAAATCGTACACGGTTCCTTTAGTGGGCCGTACTACATTCTCGAAAAACTGTGCCCCAAGGTTCAGGGTTGTTTCTTCACCTAAAGGTATTTGATATTGCGCACCCCCACCCAGAGGCAAGTATACTTTTTCTCCTGCAGATTTATTCCAATAAACCGAAATTCCATAAGGCATATAAATAAGGTCGAAACGTTTCACCACATTAAATACCACAAATGGTTTAATCATTAACATATTTACATCCTTAACATCCGATTGTCCTGCGAAAGACCATAGTTGAAGGGCTATAGCGCCTGCGAACCAGCGACCACTTTCAAATTCATAATCAAAACTTGGTCCAATAGACCATTTTCCAGATCCCAAAGAGGCATCTGTGGCTGTAGGTAGCTGCGCAGCAAAACCGCCTGAAAAATGGTGTTTACCATGATGTTTCCCTCTTTTGGAGAACCAAAAACCCATTAGTAAATCATTAATCCCGTCCGCGGCTACAGTATCTATTTCTGATGAAGGATTTCCATTAGGTTGTCCGGGAATAACTCTTGGATATTGGTTCACTTCAAAATACGCAATGTTTTTTACATTGTATTTTCCAACATTTATATAACTTTCTAGTTCCAGGCCCAAAGTACTGGCATCATCGCCCGGGTCATTTAAGTAACTGCGAAATAACCACGAGCGCTGTGAGCCCACTCTAAAAATTGGTCTGTTACTCACTTCTTCGTGCTCTGCTTCTTCATCCGCATCTGATTTTGTTTCTTCTTGTGCCGAGGCAAAAGAATGCAGCAGCAAAAAGGCCATTAAAAAGAGGATTGGTTTAAATGATATGCTCATATGATTATTTATAGTTTTATAATAAAATTAATAAAGGCCGGTAATTACAATACCGGCCTTAGGTTAAACAATTTCTTATTTTTTACCGCCTCCAAAAGGCATGGTATAAGTAAAGTTTACACGGAAAGAATTTTTGACTGCAGGACCTTCCCAGCTTTTATAAATGGCACTGGTTCTGTATTCCAAATAGGCATTAATGGATCCTTTTTCAAGCACCCAAACCTTTCCAAATCGCGCTCCAATAGGAAGGTAAAAACCTTTCGTATTCCAGTCATACAAGGCAACCATATCAGGGGTTCCCAAATAAAACCCTGAGCTTCCAAAGCGATAATTTACAAAGGGTGCAATACCCAAAGGATTTACATTGGAAGATTCCTCTGGTTGAAGTGCACTGGGATCAACAGCCCTCCAGGATTGTGTAAACAACAGCCCATAAAACCATTGTCCACTATTATTTACAATAGTAGCCGCAAAACCATATCCCCATTCATCTTTTGCCACATCCTTATCCCCGGGTGTAGTTACCAATGGGCCAATACCTGACCTACCCGTACCCCAATCAGTAGCTTTGGGTATAATAAGTGCAAACAATTCTGTATTCCCAAATCCAGTTTGTCCATTACTTAGGTCTTCATAATGCCGGATCGTAACTCTTGGAAGTATAGTAAGTGACTTTAAAGGAATTGGCGCTACTACTCGTAATTGGACGTAATTATCAAGACCCGGTCTTCTGGTTGTTCCATTCACCAGGTCATCGTAATAATCGGGCATATCCTGATATGCCAATTGAAAACTCCACTGGGTGGCTGTAGCATCCAAGGCCTTTGAATCTGCATTTTGTTCTTCTTTTGAAGTCACTTCCTGCTCCTCTGCCCCAGTTTCGCCTTCCTCCTGGGCGAATACAGTGAGCGAGAAAAGAAAGACCAATACTGCAACTAAATTTTTCATAACATCAATTTTTAATTAATTATTGGTTCCAACTATTTTGCTAAATTAGAATTATACTTGAACAAAGAACTTAACTTATCCCAAAAATCACCACCTAATACAAATAAACCTAAGATAAATATCATATCCAGGCTTATATAAAACCACAGGGGCAGGTCCCTAAAAAAAGGAACAAAATGTGCGAGATAGGGTTCTAAAATACCCACCAGTATCGGAACAGAGAACATAACCAAACCGATTCGGAAACGAACCCGGCTAACCGTATCGGGCGGTGCAAACCTTTTGAGGTATATAAAGGCCTTACCTTTGATAAAATCATAACCCGGTTTACCCATTACTAT
>CBDTVT010000108.1:0-9911 GCA_965364275.1 uncultured Eudoraea sp.
TTACCCGTTCCTCGGCAGATTTAAGTCCGGAAAATTTAGTAAGAAGCGTAGATTACTATTTTTCCAAATTTGATGAAGTTATGGAGAAGCATGGATTGGAAAAAATAAAAACCATGGGGGATGCCTATATGTGCACCGGGGGATTGCATTTGAATAAGGAAAATCATGCCATCAAAATGGTACATGCTGCTTTTGAAATAGTAGAAATCACTGAAGAATTGAAAATTAAAAATCAAGACAATATTATGCCTTATGAAATCCGCATAGGGATTAATACGGGCCCGGTGGTAGCAGGAGTAGTGGGTACCCAAAAATTTGCCTATGATATATGGGGAGATACTGTAAATGTTGCTGCCCGTATGGAAACGAATTCAGAAACAGGCAGAATAAATATCTCTGAAAACACCTATGAACTGATAAAAGATGAATTTGAATGCGAATACAGAGGCAAAATGAAAGTTAAAAATAAGGGCATGATGAAAATGTACTATGTAAATAAACCAAAACTCCAAATAGCCTGACAAACCAACGTACTCTTCTTAGAATTATGGTCGTTTATCTTATTTGCACATTTCACGAAATGCTATTATCATTTAAGCCATAGGTATGTAATCTATTTTATATGTATTCTTAGCCTAATTATGATAAGAGAGCGGGTATTCTTTCTTATATTGCCAAAGGTTTTTAGCCTTCCCCTTTTCCATATCATGCATTCCCATAAATCTACTCTTGCATAAATAATATTTTCCCTATTATGAGAAAAGCAGGAGTTCATAGTGTTGTTCCAGTTTTTGGTTTTCTTCTTTTACTTTTTTTAGTTGAAAGTTGTACCTCATCACAGACTAATTTTAAACGAGAATACCGGAAGATTTGGAAGGAGACGGTAAAATCTGAAGCCTGGAACAGATCTTTGGAAAAAGATGAGTTTTTGGCATCGAATGACACGAAAGAGTATTATTCAAGCACAGAAGATACCGGAATTCTTGAAGGGGATAGTTTTTTGGAAACTGTTAAGTACACTGCCTTTGAGGAAAAGTACAATTCCTTAATTTCCAGGGCATATTTTAAAATAATAGCGGAGGCAGAAGCAGCAGATTATCGTATTCAACAAGACTATCTAAGATTAAATTCTCAAAAGGGCGAAATAGGTAATCGTAATGATAAGAGCTTCCGCAATAATCTGGAGCTTGCAAGGAGAAGATATATTGCCCACAGGGAGATACTAGAAGGCCTTAAGTCCTGGAATGCATTTAGCGAATACGGCTCAGATGATTTAGAATTTTTTAAAGAGGAGCAGGCCGGTTCCGCATTTAAATTGTACCTCAATGGAGAAAGTGATGAGGACATAATTAATTTTCTGATCTATAAATTGGCCGATTTATACCATTTTGAGGAATAAGCTAAGAATGGCCAGTAAATTCAACACAATATGTTACTGAAATTGCAGGATTAGTTTACGAACATACTGTACAAAACATAACGATTGAAGATCTCCGTAACATAATCATAGGTTTCTAATCCTCTAACGTAACCATACTGTACAATTTCATGGTTATAGTTTTTTGGATCACTAAGCCCCAGGATCATTTTATCTACATTACTATCCCAGGTGTATTTATCAAGGCCACGAAATTCTGCCAGGTTTTGGGCATCTTTTACATGTTGGTATCCGCAATTATAGGAAGCCATGGCAAACTTAATCCGTTGCACAGAATCCTTTACCATCTCAAAATTTCCGGATAGTTGTTCCAGATAGGCCGCTCCCCCTCGTAAACTTTCCTCCGGATTCTCCCTGTCCTTAACTCCAAGTTCCTTTGCCGTTGATGGCATCATCTGCATAAGACCTTTTGCTCCTGCCCAGGAACTGTCATTCGGTTGAAACTGAGACTCCTGATACACTAATGAAGCCAGCAGTCGCCAATCCCATCCCAATTCTTTGGCATGTTCTTTTATTAGCTTATCGTAGGCGCTGATCTGATTTTTGTTGAGACTGTAAAACTCACTTTTCGCCCTCCGCTTAAAGCTCCGCTTATTTTCAAAATACTTGTTGTAGATAACGTAATAATCAGAGCCCTTTTTTTCTTCTTCAATCCAGTCATTGATTTTCTCTAATAATTTTGGTGAATCTGATCTCACGGCCCATGCAATGCGCTGTGAAAAACTTACCGGGATGCTCACATCTAAAATAGGGTAGTGTGAGGCGTTAATCCTGGCCAGATTTCCGTCGGCGACAGTGAACTTTATTTTTTTATCTACCACCTGTTTAATGATTTCATCAGTAGAAAGGGAGCCTTCAAGGGAATCTATAATTATGCTGCCTCCAATTTCCTTGGATAAATTTAGCAGCCTTTTAAAATAGGAAGAATTTTTTCTTACACTAACCGTATCGCCAATAAGTTCAATGGGATCCTGTATCATGGATTCATTTATATTATCAAGAGTTAGTTTGCGCCAGTTAGCAGGTTTTCTTTGCACCAATACCTGTTTGGTGAGGTATAAATAATTGCTAAAAGCTACCTCTTTCTTTCTTTCCTGGGTAACCGCCATGCCGTGTGCCACAAGGTCTACGTTACCATTTTTAAGCTCATCCAACATCTCATCAAGATTCCTGGACACCTTTAATTCTAATTCCAGGTTTAATTGTTTGGCAAGTCGTTTTAGTAAGTCATACTCATAGCCCATGGTTTGCCCGCGATACAAAAAGTAGCTCGTAGCACTATAGGCAATAAGGACTTTTAATTTTCCATCAGCCACAATTTCATCAAAATCCCTGCTTACTGTAGCCCCGTTAAGGTCCGATTTTTTCTTCTGGCAGGCACTCAGACAAAGGCAACAGATAATAAGAATTCCTATTCTTTTGGTCATAACGAACTCTTCCTGAATTGCCTAAATATATAAAAGAATTTGATCATGCGGAAGTAGGGCCTGGTTGACTAACACATGGAAATATGGTATATAACTGCATTACACCTTAATTCTTATTAATAAACCCAATAGGAAATTCTGTTAAAATGTTCTTTGGAAAAATCTTAAAAAGACAACATAAAAGAGGTATAATCAGACTGCACAGAGTGTACTTTTAAGTTGCCCCCGTGTAAATGCATAATTTGTCTGGACAGACTCAACCCTACGCCAGTCCCTGAATTTTTGGTAGTAAAAAATGGAACAAAAATTTCATCTATTAATTCCGGGGGAATGCCAGGGCCATTGTCCCACACTTCTATGTATTTGCTTCCCTTTTTATCCGTTCCTGTCGTTATTTTAATAAGTCCGTTTTCTTGTTCCCCCAGAGACTGTGCCGCGTTTTTACCTAAATTGACCAACACCTGTGAAATTTGTTTTTCATCAATAAAGAGTTCTATCTCCTCCGGGTTTATAATGGTCTCTATGGTAATACTGCCATTTTGACTCTCTTGTTCCAATAAGACCTTTACTTTATCCATCATTTTTTGAGCAGGAACGAGGGCCTTGTCCGGCGGCGGTAAATTGAGAAAACTTCTGTACGATTGTACAAATTGCATTAAATCCCCGCCCTGTTCCTTGATGACTTCAAGACCCCTGACGGTATTTTTTATGTGATTCTCATCAAAATCTTCCAGGTTTAATAGCTCATTTTCAGATTTGTAATATTTTAATATAGATTCTGAAATGGAAGTGATTGGGGTAATGGTATTCATGATCTCATGGGTAAGTACTCTAATAAGGCGCACCCACGAATCTGTTTCTTTTTCATCCAGTTCCTGATGAATGTCCTGCGCTACAACCAGAAGAAGTTCTTCTTTATTCAAGGTTAAGGCAGTTGATTTTAAAGCCAGCTGTTTTTTCTCCCTTTCATTAGATAGTTGGATCAGTTTTCGCTCAAAAGGTTTTAATTTGCTGAACAGGCTATAAAGATCAGGATCTACCTGGGTCAGTTGTTTAATATGGTTCAGTGGCCTGTAACTTAAAAGTTCTTCAATTTTTTTATTGGCAAAAAGGATATGCCCTTTTTTATTTATCGTCATAATACCAATATCTGACTGTCTTATAATTTCCTGATAATACTGTTCCTGGATTTGCTTTTTAATATGAATATCCTGTATCATGGAATTCAGCATGTTGAGGCTGTGGTTCAGTTCTTCCAGCGACTTTAAGCTCAACTTTTCAGGAAACCGTAGTGTAAAATCTTCATTCTTTATAGCATCAAAAAAATAGGCAATCTTTCGATTGGTATGATTGGTATAATTAACCAATGAGACCGTCTGAACTACCAGCAACACCAGCATCAAACCAGCTAAAATATAGCGATCTGAGAAAAATAAAAAGGCTACGAGCAAGGCTGTAAAGCAAATAAAGCAGATCCGCACAACTAACTGCAAATAAATATTCCTGCTTACCATTACGTATTTCTTTTTTTCGTTTTGTTGTATAGTGTTTGCCTTGAAATACCTAACTGTTCTGCTGCCGCGCTATAATTCCCATCGTTTTGATGTAGTGCCTTACTAATCATCAGTCGTTCCATTTCTTCTAAAGTATCCGGCCCTGTGTCATGAGTGATGGAAGTCTTCTCATTCAGGAGAAAATCTGTAGGCTTCAAAACGTTTCCATCTGCTAATATCACAGCCCTTTCGATTGCATGTACCAGCTCACGAATATTTCCCGGCCATTTGTGGGATAGGAAGTTATCATAAGCAGCTTGGTTTATTCGCAATCCCTGTTTGCCATATTTGGCCGCAAATCTTTTAAGGTAAAAATCGGCCAGGATTAAAACATCATTCTCCCTTTCCCTCAGCGGCGGAATTTCCATCTGAATGGTATTAATACGGTATAACAAATCTTCTCTAAAGAGACCATCACTAACCATTTTATCCAAATCACAATTGGTAGCACATATCAACCGAATGTCTACAGAAATGGGTTTATTAGACCCTACCCTGACAACAAGCTTATTTTGAATAGCAGATAAAAGCTTAGCTTGTGTTTGCAGAGACAAATTTCCGATTTCATCTAAGAATAGAGTACCGCCGTCAGCAGCTTCAAACTTGCCAGCCCTATCCTCCTTCGCATCCGTAAAAGATCCTTTGACATGACCAAATAGCTCACTTTCAAAAAGGGATTCGGAAATGGAACCCATATCGACAGCTATAAAAACTTCATTTTTCCTTTCTGAAATACGATGCAATTCACGTGCAATTAATTCTTTGCCGGTACCATTTTCACCTGTGATTAAAACATTAACATCGGTTTTGGCCACTTTCCGGGCCAAATTCAGGACAGCATTAAGCGCTTTGGAATTACCAATTATATAATTTTTATTTTGGTTGATGAGCTGTTTTAAACTACTCTCCTTCTCTTTAAGTTGTTCGACCTCTTTCTGCGATTTGCGTAAAGAATAAGCTGTTTTTAAAGTGGTTATTAACTTATCATTGTTCCAGGGTTTGAGGATAAAATCGGTTGCCCCTTCTTTAAGAGCTTTTACCGCTAATTCTACGGCTCCATAGGCTGTCATCATGATTACTGAAGTAAGCGGGGCAATCTTTTTGATTTCTTTTAACCAATACAGCCCCTCATTACCGGTATTAACTCCGGCAGAGAAGTTCATGTCTAATAGAATAATATCAAAATGCTTTAAATTAGGAAATGTTGAGATTTGATTCGGATTGGAAATACTGTCCACCGTTTTAAACTCAAACTGCAGCAAGATTTCCAAAGCGCTCAAAACACTTTTGTTATCATCTATCACTAAAATTTTTCCGTCCAGCACAGATCACATTTTGTAAATCAACGATCTAAAGCTACGATTTCAAAATTGAATTTAAACGGGAGTGTCCAAAAATTGGACAAATACTGTATAAATATTTTACGCTATATGAGCTTATCCTTAATAGATTAATCTATAAGAATTTGATTATTAGCGGCTTATGTTTTTGGCACAACTGTAGCTATAAAATGGATATACCAATACTATATGAACTTGAAGTTTAGCGTAATAGTTTTATTTTTTTTGACAGTTTCATGGCAGTCGTTTGCGCAGGAAACCTGGTCTTTGGACAAATGTGTATCTTATGCTATAGAGCATAATCTCTCTCTTAATGACTTTGAATATACAGAGTTTTCAAATGAAGAAACTTACAAACAGTCTATTCGGAACTTGTTACCATCAGTAAATGGCTACGCAGATTATTTCCAAAGTTTTGGACGGGCTGCAGATCCCAATAGTAACATTATTGTTAATTCAGATTTTTTTGCAAACAACTATTCCCTTACAGCAAGCATAGATTTATTTCAGGGTTTTCAGAAAATAAATTCCATAAGGGCATCGAAGTTGATTTATAGTGCCTCCCTCGAGGATGTAGAGCAACAAAAATTCCTATTGGCATTTAGGGTGATGAAGGCCTATTACGACATAAAATTCTTTGAGGGCCTATTAGTCATATCACAAGAGCAACTTCAAATCTCACAGGATAATTTTAATTTGGTAAAAAGACAGGTCGAATTAGGTCTAAAAGCGGGAGCCGATGTTTATGAGGCGGAATCACTTTTGTTAACAGATGAACTGGCCCTGACCCAAAGTGAAAATAATTTTCAGAAAGCACAACTACAACTAATTCAGGAAATGAATTTTATAGGGGAATCAACTATTTTGCTTGAACCCTTTTTAAGGGATAATTCAAAAACTGAACTTGGAGTGACTGTGGTTCAGCAAGATTCCATATATAATAATGCAATGGGTTTCATACCCATAATAAAGGCACAGAAATTAAGGGCCACTGCCGCCAGAAAACAGTTAGCCGTGGCAAGAGGAAACCTCTATCCTTCCCTGTCATTGGTGGCAGGATATGGCACCGGCTATTTTGAAACGTTTATAAATGATGCCGGAGTTGTAATTCCATTCCGCGAACAACTTAAAAATAATGCATCAGAATATATAGGCCTCGCCCTTAATGTTCCCATATTTAATGGATGGTCTGCACGCTCCAGGGTAAAACAACAAAAGATAGAACTCCTTAGAGCCGATAACAATCTGGATCTTCAGGAACAGCAGTTATACCTTGTAATTCAACAACTCATTCAGGATTATACTTCACTGGAGGTGGAGATAGCTCAAAGCGCAAAAAAAGTACAGGCACAGGAATTAGCATTTACCATAGCTCAGAAAAGGTATGACAAAGGATTGGTTAGCGTTCTGGATCTTACACAGGCGAAGAACCTTTTTGCTACGGCCCAGAATGAAAATTTGCAGGTTTTGCTGCGCTTTTATTTAAACAAAAGCACTTTAGATTTTTACAATGGATTGCCTGTATTTAATATCAATCAAAATAATTAGAATAACATGGATATAAAACTGGAGAAGAAAAAAGGATTACGGCCCAAGCATTATGGCTACATCGCACTTGGCTTGCTTTTACTTTTTACGGGATGGAAATTGCTATTCGGCACTCAGGTATCCACCTTTAGAACTGAAAAAGAAAAGTTATCCATAGCTGAGGTTACACAGGGCAAGTTCGATGATTATATCACCATTAATGGAAACGTTGCGCCAATTGCAACTATTTATATGGATGCCTATGAGGGCGGGCGTGTGACTGAAAAATTGATTGAAGAAGGAGCAACAGTTAAAAAGGGGGATATTATCTTGAAATTGGAGAATAGGGGTTTGTACGAACAAATATTGGCTAGTGAGAGTAACCTGGCCTTAAAACAAAATGATCTGCGATCCACTAAACTGGCATTCGACTCAAGACAGGTAGAGGGGAAGAAATCTTTGGCAACTGCTGAATATGAAGTGCACCGCTTAAAAAGAAATTTTGCGCAAAACGAGGCTTTGTATAAGGATGAACTAATATCAAATGAGGACTACCTTACCTCTAAGGAAAATTATGAGCTTTCACAAAGGCAACATGAAATTATAAAACTACAAACGGTGCAGGATGATGAGCTAAGAAGAACTTCTTTAGCTGGTTTGGATACCGATATGGCTCGTATGCAACAAACTTTGTCCATGGTATATGAGCGCCTGGACCAACTAAATGTTAGGGCTCCGGCAGATGGTCAATTAGGATTTTTAGATGCTGAAATTGGGCAAAGCATTGCCCAGGGAGAGCGTATAGGGCAGATTAATGTTTTAACGGATTATAAAATCGAAGCCACGATTGACGAACACTACATAGACCGTGTCACAAGGGATTTGACCGCTATCCTGGAGCGTAATGGCAACGAATACGCACTTAGGTTACGAAAAGTATATCCCGAAGTACGCAATGGAAAATTTAAAGTAGACCTTGTTTTCAGCGGGAAGAAACCTGAAACCATCAGGGCAGGCCAGAGCTATAATATAAAACTACAGTTAGGTGAGTCTTCAGATGCCCTTCTCCTGCCCAAAGGCAGTTTTTTTCAGAGCACAGGAGGTCAATGGATATTTGTGGTAAACCCTGATGGAGGCGAGGCCATCAAAAGGGATATACGAATTGGGAAACAGAACTCGAGGTACTATGAGGTCCTGGATGGATTGCAGGATGGTGAAAGTGTAATTACCAGTAATTATGACAATTTTGGGGATGCAGAACGAGTGGTATTAAAATAATTAAGGAGTTAAGAACAGGCCCGGTAATTGGGATGCGCAATTCTGTTGAAATAACCTGCCTGAATGAGGATAAATAAATGTAACATTCGAACAATGGATAAGTCTTTTAAAGAACAAAGATGCTCCAGTTCAAAACGATAACAAATAGGATTATACCTGTTTGACGATTATAAGGAATAATAACCCAATGTTTAATATGAAATGATAAACAATCAAAAAATGATACAAATCCAGAATTTAAAAAAGAGTTTTAGAACCGAAGAAGTAGAGACCCTCGCTCTAAACAATGTAAACATCAATGTAGAAGAGGGAGAATTTGTGGCCATTATGGGTCCCTCAGGTTGCGGAAAATCTACTTTACTAAACATTGTAGGTATGCTAGACAACCCTACAGAAGGCAGATATCAGTTCGCCGGGCATGAAGTAGCCGGCCTAAAAGAAAGACAACGCACGCAATTGCGTAAAGGTAATCTTGGCTTTGTATTTCAGAGTTTTAATCTTATTGATGAGTTAACGGTTTATGAAAATGTGGAACTTCCTCTTATTTATCTAAAAATGAGTAAAAGTGAACGCAGAGAAAAGGTGATGGCTGTATTGGAACGGATGAAAATTGCACATAGGGAAAAGCATTTTCCACAGCAATTATCAGGTGGACAACAACAACGGGTGGCTATCTCGAGGGCAGTTGTCACTAATCCAAAACTAATTTTGGCAGATGAGCCAACAGGTAATTTAGATTCCAAGAATGGCCTGGAGGTAATGAACCTGCTAACAGAGTTAAATCAGGAAGGCACCACCATAGTCATGGTAACGCATTCAGACCATGATTCCCATTTCGCACATCGGATTGTAAATCTTTTTGATGGTCAGATTGTAACTGAAAGCCAGAATAGAGCCATGGGCGCCATGATATAGCATTTTTCCCTTAGCCCGAGTTTATTCATCATCAAAACACAAATCATGTTAAAGAATTATCTAAAGATTGCCTTGAGAAATCTTCTCAAAAACAAGGTATACTTCCTTATAAATACCCTTGGGCTTTCCATTGCCTTAACAGTTTCTTTTCTAATGCTGTTGTGGGTCTATGATGAATACAATATGGATAAGTTTCATGAAAGGGATGAACAACTATATCGGGTAAAACGAACAATTCCCCTGGAGGCAGGTGTCCTGGATGTTTATGAAGGAATTTCTTATCCATTGCTTAAAACGGCAAAAGAACAATTGCCTGAAATAGAAAAATACATCACTTTAGGACATAGTTATGAGGACAATTTAAAGGTTAACAATGAAGACCACAGGGCTTCAGGGACCTTTGCCAATGCGGATTTTTTCTCTGGTTTTTCCT
>CBDTVT010000109.1:0-9849 GCA_965364275.1 uncultured Eudoraea sp.
CCGTGAAAGTTGTGGTTAGCGCGCCAGCCTGTAAAGAACCGTGAACAGTTCCTGCGGCACCTCCTTCACTCTGCAGTTCAACAATTCTTGGAATATTATCCCAAATATTTTTTTCGCCATTAGAGCTGAATACATCTACATGCTCACCCATGGGCGATGCCGGAGTTATTGGATATATAGCACAAACTTCATTTGTCTTATGGGCTACTCTCGCAACAGCTTCGTTGGCGTCGCAAATCAGTTTTGGAAATACTTTTTTCATCTTACGATTATTTAATAAAAGTCAGTTTTTTTAATAATTGGGATGAAATTAATCAGAGTTACGCAGTAATTCTATGACTTATATCAGATATGGAAGTTTTGTAATTATTTCACTTGGGAGAAAGACACTGTTTTGATAAACCATGAAAAATGATTTAAATAAAAAATCACTCTTAATAAAATCGTGTATTAAGAGTGATTAATAATAATGTTAACGGGGGCACTATTTTTTAACTAAAAGCTTATTCGCCATGCATCCAGACTTTTTTCTCTAAAAGAGTTTCTTCAGATTCAACATGGTCTTCGTCAGGCACACAACAATCTACCGGACAAACTGAGGCACATTGCGGTTCATCATGAAACCCTTTACATTCCGTACACTTTTCTGTTACAATGAAATAAAATTCATCGGATACCGGTTCATTTTCAGCATCGGCATCTACTTCACCTCCTTGTGGAAGGGTTACCGTACCACTTAAAGCGGTTTCGTCCGCATATGCCCATGCCTGATCAGGTTCGTAAATTGCATTATTAGGACATTCTGCAACACAAGCGTCACAATTAATGCATTCATCTGTTATTATAATCGCCATAATTTTGCTATTTTTAATAAACTTAATAAGTGTAAAAGTAAATTTCAATTAGCATTATAAACCTGACAAATATCATATTCAATGGCTAAAAGTGCAATATCTTTGATACTTATTCAAAAAAGTATCATTATTATATAAATTTACTTAATTTTTTCAAATTATCATAAATTATGGTTACATCTGAATTAAATCAACCACCCGAAGTTATAGAGGCCGTTATCATCAGGTTCGTTGGTGATTCGGGAGATGGGATGCAATTAACAGGGTCTCAATTTTCCGATACTTCCGCGATGTTTGGAAATGATATAGCTACTTTTCCAAATTATCCCGCCGAAATAAGAGCACCTCAAGGCAGTTTATATGGGGTTTCCGGTTATCAAGTTCATATTGGTAGTGTTGAAATTAGCACTCCTGGAGACGAAGTAGATTTATTGGTTGCAATGAATCCTGCAGGGTTAAAAACCAACTTACATGCAGTAAAGCCGGGTCATACAATCATTGTGGATACTGATTCCTTTACGAAGAAGAACCTTCAAAAAGCCCATTATGAATCAAATCCATTAGAAGATGGAAGCCTTGATAACTATCGCGTTATTGAAGTAACAATGACATCATTGACCAAGGAAGCGTTAAAAGATATTGAAGGACTGGATAATAAAAGTATAACTCGAAGTAAAAATATGTTTGCTTTAGGGATGGTTTATTGGATGTATGATCGTTCTACGGAACATACGATTGAGTTTTTTAAGAATAAGTTTAAAACCAAACCGAGTATTATTGAAGCTAACACCAAGGTTTTAAATACGGGTTTTTACTTTGCGGAGACTTTAGAGTTAATTCCAAATGCATACACCATTTCTCCAGCTAAAATGGCACCGGGGACTTACCGAATAATAATGGGTAATACCGCCACAGCATGGGGGTTTTTGGCGGCAGCTGAAAAATCAGGTTTAGAATTATTTTTAGGGTCTTACCCCATAACACCAGCATCCGATATTCTACATGAATTGGTAAAGCATAAGCATTTTGGTGTAAAGACACTCCAGGCCGAAGATGAAATTGCTGGTATAACCTCTGCAATTGGAGCTTCATTTGCCGGTGATTTGGCCCTTACTACAACTTCCGGGCCGGGTTTAGCTTTAAAAGGAGAAGCCATAGGTCTCGCTATGATCATTGAAACGCCTTTAGTCATTGTAAATGTGCAACGCGGAGGTCCTTCAACAGGATTACCTACAAAAACGGAACAATCCGATTTACTGCAGGCATTATATGGTAGAAATGGGGAAAGCCCAGTAATCGTTATTGCCGCAAGTACGCCTGCCAACTGTTTTGATTATGCTTACGAGGCAGCGAAACTAACTATAGAACATATGACACCGGTTATCTTATTAACTGATGGTTATATTGCCAATGGTTCTGCTCCTTGGAAAATAAAATCGGTTGATGACATGCCGGTAATTAAAAACAACATTATTAAAAAGGCCGATGAAAATTGGCATCCTTATGATAGAGATGAGAACACGCTTGCTCGTAAATGGCCGATTCCCGGAACAATAGGATTAGAACATAGGGTCGGAGGCTTAGAAAAAGATCGCGTAAGCGGCAATGTATCATATGTTCCTGAAAATCATGAGTATATGACGAAAATTAGAGCTGAAAAGATTAAACGTGTCCAAAATTACATCCCTGATCTAACCACGGAATTTGCTGATAGTGGAGATTTGCTTGTAATTGGCTGGGGAGGTACTTATGGTTCTATACATTCCGCGGTTAAGCACATAAATGAAGAAGGGTATGAAAATATAGGTTATGCCCATTTCAATTACATAAACCCACTTCCAAAAAATACAGAAACAGTTTTGAGACAATTCAAAAAAATAGTGGTTTGCGAATTGAATAGTGGGCAGTTCGCCAAAGTATTAAAAATGAATTTTGATGGATTGCAATTATCACAGTTTAATAAAATACAAGGTCTGCCATTTGGAAATAGAGAATTAACGGAAAAATTTAAACAATTAGTAAAATAATATGGAAACGACGGCTGAAAAAAAATACACCTATAAGGATTTTGAGAGTGATCAAGAAGTCAGATGGTGTCCAGGATGTGATGACTATGTAATTTTACGTGCCATGCAAAAAGCACTTCCTGAGATGAATGTAAATAAAGAAGATGTCGTGTTTGTTTCAGGCATTGGCTGTTCTTCCCGATTCCCATATTATATGGATACCTATGGTATTCATAGTATTCATGGAAGAGCGCCTGCCATAGCCACTGGTGTTAAATTAGCAAATCCTAATTTGAGCGTCTGGGTTATTACAGGAGATGGAGATTCCATGGCCATTGGCGGGAACCATTTTATTCATGTACTGCGAAGAAATATTGATTTGAATATCATTTTATTCAATAATGAAATTTATGGATTGACCAAAGGTCAATTTTCGCCCACTTCGTTGGTAGGACAGAAAACAAAATCATCGCCGTATGGCAATACACAGCCTCCTTTTTTACCTGGGGAATTGGCAATAGGCGCACAAGCGCGCTTCTTCGCTCGAATTGGTGGAAATACACCAAAAGAAATGACGGCGCTGTTTATTGAAGCGGAAAAGTTTAAAGGCACATCTTTAATTGAGGTTTTGCAGAATTGCCCAATTTTTAATGACAACTGTTTTAGTGAATTTACAGACAAAGCCGTTCGGGCAGATAAACAATTATTTGTTGAACATGGTAAACCCATGATTTTTGGAAAAGAAAGGGATAAGGGGGTAGTCTTAAATAGATTAAAATTAGAAGTAGTCACCATTGGTGAAAACGGAATTACCCAGGAAGACCTTTTAGTGCACAATGCGAAAGACGAAGATCCTACATTGCATCAAATGCTTGTTAGATTAAAATATCCTCTGGTAACAGGAATCATTAGAAGTTATGATGATACGACTTTTGAAGAAAGGGTAATAAAACAAACACAGGAGGTCAAATCAAATTCAAATTTCACAAAAACAAAGGATTTATTCTTTTCGGGTGACATATACAAAGTTGAATAATAGACTATAAATAAATGGGGTCAGAAGCCATCATCGTATTTTTTATTGCAGGAGTCGTTATGGTTGCTGGGGCGAATTTTTTGTCGAATTTAATTTCACCTAAATCAGATAACCCTCAAAAACGCCAGCCCTACGAAAGTGGGATGGTAACCAAAGGTCCTACTTGGGTTCAATTTAAAGTGGGCTATTATTTATTTGCAATATTATTTTTAGTCTTTGATGTTGAAGTTGCCTTTTTGGTTCCCTGGGCTGTAGTTTTTCAAGACGTTGGCGGTGTTGCCTTTATCGAGATACTTATATTTCTAGTTATTTTGGGATTAGGTTTATTATATGCATGGAAAAAAGGAGCATTAAAATGGGAATAGATAACACATATCAATTTGACGGACCATCGGGTAAAACACCTGAAGATTTTCCTGGGAAAGTCATTCCCGCTGGGAATGGCGCTAATGTTGTAGTAACCTCATTAGATAAAATAATTAATTGGGGCCGCTCAAATTCACTTTGGTCCCTTTATTTTGGCACGAGTTGTTGCGCTATAGAAATGATGCAAACAGGGGCTTCTCGCCACGATTATTCGAGATTTGGATTTGAAGTCGCCAGACCTTCGCCCAGACAAGCAGATTTAATAATTATTGCAGGCACTATTGTTAATAAAATGGCACCGGTCTTACGCCGATTATACGATCAAATGGCAGAACCTAAATATGTAATTGCTATGGGCGCATGTGCTATATCCGGCGGTCCATTCTTTTATAACACGTACTCCGTTGTAAAAGGGGCAGACCACGTTATTCCTGTTGATGTATATGTTCCTGGCTGTCCGCCAAGACCTGAAGCCCTTTTGGAAGGGATGTTGATGCTTCAGGATAAAATACGCACAGAAAATATGAAGCATAAAAAAAATCCAATAGAAGGATTTGATGAAGGTCAATAAACGGAATGTTATGACAAATGAAGCACTACAAAATCTAATTGGCAGCTGGTTTCCAAACCCAGAAGCAGAAACCATATTGGAGGCTAAAGAGCAACCAGAGACTGAAATCGAATCCGATGAAGAGGTAGAAGCTTCCAAACCAGTTAATAAGAGTCTTCTGGAATTTACTGAGGAAGAGACACAGTTTTTAAATATTTTGGTAACACCGGAATGCCTTTACCAATTAATGTCACAACTAAAAAATAATGATGACACAAAGTTCGATTATCTTTTTTGTTTAAGTGGGGTTGATTGGGGGTTAGAACTTGGCGTAGTTTATCATTTGGAATCAACAACACATAGGCATAGTATAGTTGTAAAAGTTAAAACTGATGACAGAGAAAACCCTGTGTTAGATTCAGTTTATGATATTTGGGCTACCGCAGAGTTTCATGAACGTGAGGTGTTTGATTTCTTCGGAATTAAATTCAATAATCACCCAAATTTAAAACGGCTTTTTTTAACTGAGAACTGGGAAGGCTTTCCATTGCGAAAAGATTATGTAGATGAAATTAACATGGTTATTAAATAAGCAATTATGAAAACGCCAACAATTGATGCTAATTTTAAAACAGAAGAGTATCAGATTAATATGGGGCCTCAACATCCTGCAACCCATGGTGTTTTAAATCTTCTTTTAACAATTGATGGTGAAATAATTAAAAAGGTCGAACCGGATCTAGGATATATTCATCGCTCTATTGAAAAAATGTGCGAGCGTGACAGCTATCAGCAAATTGTACATTTAACGGATAGGATGGATTATTTGTCATCAAATATTAATAACGAAGCAGTCTGTTTGACTGTGGAAAATGCCTTGCAGCTGGAAATTCCAGAACGGGTGAAAGTTATCAGAACCATTATTGGTGAGCTCACAAGAATTTCTTCACATTGTTTATGGTGGGGTGTTATGGGGATGGATGTAGGGGCTTTAACCACTTATTTCTATGGTTTTAGAGACCGGGAAATGATTAACGATATTTTTGAGGAAACCTGTGGAGCACGCCTTACAATGAACTATAGTGTACCAGGGGGCCTAATGCTTGATATTCATCCAAATTTCGTAAATCGCGTTAAGAAATTTGTAGCTCATTTTAAAACAAAAATCCCTGAATACGACCGGCTTTTAACGGATAATGTAATTTTTCAGAAAAGAACAAAAGGTGTCGGTATTTTATCCAAGGAAGATGCTATTTCCTTCGGCGTATCAGGACCAGTTGGCCGTGCTTCAGGATATTCTTGCGATGTCAGAAAATATCATCCTTACAGTGCTTTGGATAGAGTGACATTTAAAGAATGCTTAAAAACTGAAGGAGATACTTTTGCACGTTATCAAGTTAGAATAATGGAATTGTGGGAATCCTTATCTATAATAGAACAACTAATAGATGTTATTCCAGAAGGAGAGCATCGCGTAAAAACAAATGCGGTAATTAAATTACCGAAAGGAGAATATTATCAAAAAGTTGAAACAGCACGGGGTGAATTTGGTGTTTATGTCATAAGTAAAGGGACTAAAAGCCCCTATAGACTTAAATTCCGTTCTCCTGGATTTTCGAATTTATCCGTATTAAATCATATTGCTGTTGGTGGTAAAATTGGAGATTTAGTTGCGACAATGGCAACATTGGACCTTGTAATTCCAGATATAGACAGATGAAATTAGAGCTATGAATATATCCTTAAGTATCTTAGACAGCATTCATGATTGGCTTTTTAGCGTTATGCCAGATGGTGTGGCAAGCATTGTGGAAATGATACTTATTGGCGTGGCATATTTAGGTTTCTTTGCGTTAGCAGGATTGTTTTTAGTATTAATGGAAAGACGTGTAGCTGCCTGGTTTCAATTACGAATTGGACCTAATAGAGTCGGTTATCAAGGGTTGTTGCAGACCATTGCAGATGCACTTAAACTGGTCTCTAAAGAATTGACAGGAACTGATAAGGCTGATAAGCTTTTGTACAATTTGGCACCTTATTTTGTGATTATTTCAGCATTAATGGCTTTAGCCGTAATACCTTTTTCTTCAGAACTTCAGGCCTTTGATATCAATATCGGAATTTTCTTTTTAATTGCCATTTCTTCAGTAGGGGTTATAGGTATTTTATTAGCTGGTTGGAGTAGCAACAATAAATTTGCCTTAATAGGTGCTATGCGCAGCGGTGTTCAAACTATTAGTTATGAACTTTCAATTGGGTTGTCCCTATTAACGATGATATTGATCACCGGATCTTTACAACTTTCAGAAATAGTTGAAGTACAAAAAAGTGGTTGGCTCATTATACAAGGTCATATTCCCGCTGTTATAGCATTTATGATCTATATGATTGCAGGTACAGCAGAAACAAATAGGGCTCCTTTTGATATGGCTGAAGCAGAATCTGAATTAGGGGCAGGGTTTCATACGGAATACTCAGGGATGAAGTTTGCATATTTCTTTTTAGCGGAATTCATCAATATGTTTATTATAGCAGCGATTGCCACTACTATATTTTTTGGCGCTTGGTTGTCGCCTTTCGGCATCACAGAATCTTTGCCTTGGTTGGGCGGATTTTGGTTTTTAGGAAAAGCAATGGTTCTCGTATTTTTAATGATGTGGTTTAGATGGACCTTTCCCAGATTAAGGATTGACCAGCTATTAACATTGGAGTGGAAATATCTACTTCCAATAAACCTTGTAAATATTATAATAATGGCCTTTTTAGTATGGCAGAAATTAACAATTCAATTTTAAAGACAAATGAGCTATTTTTCAGATATCTATAAAGGGATAAAGACACTTCTTACAGGCATGAGTGTTACTGGAAAGTACTTTTTACATTCAAGAAAAGGTGCTATTACCCAGCAATATCCTGACAATAGAGAAACTTTAAAAATGTTCGAACGTTTTCGTGGCGAAGTAATAATGCCACATGACGAAAATAACGAACACCGCTGTACCGGTTGCCAAAAATGTGAAATCGCATGTCCCAATGGTACTATTGAAATCATTTGGGATAGAGGAATTGATGAGGTCACAGGAAAAAAGAAAAAGAAAATAGACCAGTTTGTATACCATTTAAGTATGTGTACAATGTGTGCTCTGTGTATTGATGTTTGCCCAACAGATGCTATTGAATGGGGACAAAACTTTGAAAATTCGGTGTATGACAGAACAAAACTTACCAGAGTTTTAAATGTGCCTGGATCAAAATTACAACCTGGAGTGGAAGACTAAATTTATGGAAAGATATATATTTTACATAGTGGCATTGATAATGATCGGTTTTGCAATTGCTTCGGTTAGTAGCCGTAAAATGCTTCGGTCTGTTATCTACTTACTTTTCGTGTTGATGGGTGTTGCGAGTATATTTTTTCTAATTGATTATAATTTTCTGGCGGCCATTCAACTTACCGTTTATGCCGGTGGAATTGTTGTTCTTATGATTTTTTCGGTCTTGCTTGTTCATCATATTGAAATGGAGTTGGAAATAGCGAAAATCTCAAAGCGTATACTAACGGCCATAGTGTCTTTAATAGGAATAGCAGTCGTTCTGGTTACGATTTATTCATATGATTTTAAAGTCGCTGAAATTGCCACAACCACCACTACTGAACAAATTGGTAAAGGATTATTAAGCTATGGTGCGGGTGGGTTTATTTTGCCTTTTGAAGTTATTAGTGTGCTTTTATTAGCCGCTATGATAGGAGCCATTGTTATTGCTAAAGGAAAGAAACTGGAAGGCAGTAATTGGGAATCGGAAGTTGAAAGTGAAAAATGAAAAATGAAAAGTGAAAAGTTGAAAGTTGAAAGTTGAAAGTTGAAAGTTGAAAGTGAGAAGTTAAACTAATTTGAAAAATAAAGGTAGAAACATATTTATAGTATTTAAAGCATGTATCAAATAATGAGAAACAAACGTCAAACTGCAGTCTTCGGACTTCAAAAAGTCAATATTGTATGATTGAAGGCATTAGCATATATGAAATTCTAAGTCTGACGACGATCATATTTTTTATCGGGATCTATGGGTTTATTACAAGAAAAAACCTGATTTCGATCTTAATTTCATCTGAGTTAATATTGAATGCCTCTATTGTAAATTTTGTTGTGATTAACAAATACATCTATCCGGATGTATTGCAAGGCGTATTCGTGTCAATTTTTATTATAGCGGTTGCAGCTGCCGAAACAGCATTGGCGGTTTCAATTATAATTAATCTTTACCGACAAATTAGTTCTGTAGAAGTGAAAGACACTGAAACAATGAAGTATTAAAGGAAACATATATAAACATTTAAACACATATGAATCTTAGTTACATTCTATTGATCCCTTTAATGCCTCTGGTACTGTTTTTACTATTGGGGATTTTTCGTGAAAAAATTAAACCTGCTATTTCGGGATATATTGGCGTGTTTGGGTTATTAATTTCGACTTTAGTATCATTTTACACAGCCTATCAATACTTTTTTGTAAGTGGCAAAGTAGATGGTGTTTATCAGACATTTGTAGATAAAACCGTATGGATGAAATTTACGGAGACCTTGCAAATTGATATGGGGATCTTGATCGATCCTATTTCTGTAATGATGCTTATAGTGGTTTCAATTGTGACCTTGATGGTAAATATTTATAGTAGAGGTTACATGAAAGGGGATGATGGCTATACGAAGTTTTTTGCCTTCTTAGGATTGTTTGCCTTTTCCATGTACGGATTGGTTTTAGCAACAAATCTTTTTCAAATTTATATTTTCTGGGAATTGGTAGGTGTTTCTTCCTATTTGCTCATCGGTTATTATTACACCAAACCTTCTGCTGTAGCCGCAGCAAAAAAAGCGTTTATTGTAACGCGTTTTGCAGACTTAGGCTTCTTGATCGGGATCTTAATAATAGGCTACTATTGCGGCACATTCGATTTCGAATCATTGAATAACCCTGAAGGAAGCGCCATTCTAAATTGGGCGTCGACGTCCTTTATGGGATTATCTGTTATTAC
>CBDTVT010000110.1:0-9681 GCA_965364275.1 uncultured Eudoraea sp.
GCGATATTATTACAACCTGATATGCAGCTGGGAATTATGTTTATACCAATTCCTATCCCGGCATATATTCTGGGTCTGGCCTATATGTTATACTCTATATATGGAATGAAAAAGCGTTTGGGTAATATTGGACATACTGCTCACTTTGGAGGCGCTATTGGAGGATACGCAACAACCTTACTTTTTAAACCCGACCTTATAATTACCGATACCTTTATGGTGATCCTTCTTGCCATCCCAATTATAATTCTATTTGTTCTTGAGAAATTGGGTAAAATTTAAATAAGCCTACACAAAAAAATAAGTATCAACGTATATATGCTGCAGAAAAATTTAATTGGTAGTCGTCTAAAATTTACTGTTTGACGAAAAAATACCCGGTATTATATACCTTTTTCGTTCTTTTGTCGTTAGTTAATTGCCCAAATTAATTTAAAATACCTACTTATGTTTAAAAGAGTCCCCTATTTACTTATGGCCGCAATGGCCTTTTTTCTATCATGTAGTGACGAAACTACTGTCTTTCAAGACGAATTACAAGACGAAGTTTTATTAGAAAATAGCGAGGCTAAGCTTGTAAGCAGTATCTCCTACGATAAATCCGGTGTACTGGATATCTTCGAGGAAGAACAATTAACAAACAAGTCTTTTGGTGCTGCCAAGGAAGAACTGGCAGGCGATTACCCCCTTACTCTAGTAGCCCAGGTTAAATCACCAACCTATCAAGGCAGAGATGATCTTACGGCTTCCCACGTGCATGTGGATGGCAATTATGCTTATGTTTCTTATAATACCGCCGGAGAAGATTATTTTGGTGCTTTGGATATTATTGATATTAGTAACCCATATAGCCCAAGAATAACTTCCAGGTTATTCTATATAAATGCAGATATGAATTCCTTACAATATAAGGATGGCTATTTATTTGCAGCAGGAGGTGTTAATGCCGAAACTTCGGTTACAGCTACCTCCAATTCATTTGTTGCAAAAATTGCAGTAGTAAACGGCAGATTTGACTTAGGATCTGGTATTGTCTACGGTTTTCAACAAGGCTTCAATGCTAATGATATTTCTATTGACAATGGCAAAGTTTTGGTAACCAGTGGTAAAGATGGTTCCTTAACCGCATATGATCAATTAGATTTATCTGTGCTAAATGAAGTTCCATTTGCTGACCTGCGGTCATTATCAATAAATAATGGCTCTATTGCATTGCTAAATGCAGGAACCGGAATTACAATTGTTGACTCCAATTTCCAAACACTAAAGGAAATATCAATTTCTTCGGATCTTGGATTGGCAACTAAAAAAATTATAGATTTTACTGGAGACAAAATAATAGTTTCTGAAGGAAATAAAGGCGCCGGAGTATATAGTTATTCTACTGGGAGTCTTTTGGAGTATATCCCTATTTTGATAAACCCTGATGGAGTAGAACAGGAAGATAAAGTAACTAATGCAGTGGCTTCCAATGAAGGCGTATTATTAATGGCGAACGGAGGTGCTGGACTTTGTTTATCTGAAGAAAATGGGAATGCTGCAGATCTTGTTGGAATAATTGAATTAGAAGGATCAATAAACTACGTGGCCTCCAAAGATGATTATATTTTTGCCGCTTCTGGTAGAGAAGGACTTCAGATTATAAAACTAAACAGACCCAGTGCGAGTCTTGAGGCGGAATGTGCAGACACTCCTAAATATTCGGGGAGTAACAATTTAAATATCAGTCAAGGACAAGATCTGGCCTATAGTGGATCTAAAAGATTTAAAAATTTTGATGTTAGCGGAAACTTACTTTTATGTGGCTCATGGACGGTCAGAGAAGCTGTTAATATCAATGATAATGCTTCCTTTGCCATGTCTGGTTCCTTTGTTGTAGCAAGAAATAATAAGCGTAGAAATGTAACCGTAGATGAGAACGCAACTTTGAAAATAGAAGGCGATCTAACCATTTATGGTGATTTAATACTAAACGATGGTGCTACTTTGGAATTCTTAGGTAATGACTCCAAAGTCAATATTTTTGGAGAAGTTATTAAGAATGGTAGTGTGACAATCACGGGGAACTTTGAAGATATCCGCGAAAAATTCTAAAGCCCGAAATCATATATAAAAAAGCCCTGATGTTCAAAACATCAGGGCTTTTTGTTATTCAAAACTTCCTTTTACTGAAGGAGTTCACTAATTTTATTTTCTAAGGCTGCTCCTCTTAAATCTTTAGCGATTATCACTCCATTTTCGTCGAGGATGAATGTTGCAGGGATTGCCTTAACATTATAGAGTTCCGCGATTTCATCAAAATATTGAATATTTGAAACATGGCTCCAGACCAAACCATCGTCTTCAATTGCCTTAGTCCAGTCTTCTGCTCGTCTGTCTAAAGAAACCCCAAGAATATTCAAACCCTTGTCATGGTATTTATTATAAACCTGAACTACATTCGGGTTCTCGGCCCTGCATGGCTTGCACCAGGCTGCCCAAAAATCTACTATCGTTACTTTTCCTAAAACATCATTCAAAGCCAATTCATCACCAGTAGGAGTAGGTGCAGTAAAATTTGGTGCTTTAGACCCAATCGAAGTATTTTCAAGTTTATCAAGTTTATCTTTTATTCTTTGTCCCACAACAGTTTCTTTTATAGTTGGTGTGAGCGCCTCATACAATTCCTTAATTTCATTTTCCGGAAGCCCTTTTGTTGCCAGAGACTTTTCAATGATCAATGCCGAAATAAGCGCCTCTGGATGCTCTTTAGCAAATTTAACTTCGAAATTCTTGGCTTCTTCCTGTAATTCGAAGTATTCATCCCTCAAAGATGTCATCGAAGCAGTATCCTGCTGTGCAGTAGCGTTCCTCATTTCATCAGACATAGATCTTGCCCTTCGAGCCAGACTTCTTGATTCCTCAAGGAAATCGGCGAATAAGTCATTTTGTAAGGTACCTTTCATTTTGGCAAAAGCCAGGCTGTCTTTTTGTGCATT
The DNA here is from genome assembly GCA_965364275.1 of uncultured Eudoraea sp. Lineage (GTDB taxonomy): Bacteria > Bacteroidota > Bacteroidia > Flavobacteriales > Flavobacteriaceae > Eudoraea. Next base: position 2,979 of record CBDTVT010000110.1, read on the forward strand.
GACCTCAATAGAACCGTTTTCGAGAACTACCGGAATATTACCTCGCACACTGTTTATTAATAAATAATGAAGCTCAGGTAATGCTGAAGTTCCGGTAAATGTATACTTCCCGTTTTCTATGGTGGTAGTGTCTACTTCTATCAACTGATTGGCGTTATCGGTTTTTTTAAGGAAGACCTGCGTTCCGTTCTCCACTTCACCACTTAGAGTTCCTTCCAGTTTAAATCCATCGGGAGTAGTGTTACATGCCATAAGTATCCCGAATAGCAATGCTGTAAAAAAGTATTTTTTCATTGTTTTTTAAATAATCTGGGCAAAGGTAATTATATAAAGCAGAATAAAAAAAGTCCGTAGACATAAGGTTATGTTAAGGACGTATGAATTAGTAAAATATTGTTTCAGAACTGATAACGTATCCCTAATGCAATATCAAAGTCAAAATTATCTGTAAAATCATTGTATCCTAATATCCCGAGTTCAGGTCTTAAATCCAGTGATAACAATAGCGGAATATCAAAATTATATTCGATCCCCACATTTCCAGCTACTAAAACAAAGAAACCACCATCAGGAGTAAAAGGCTCATTAATTCCAGGGACAGGTTCAAAACTCGCGCTTCCAAATCCGGCGCCAGCTCCATAAAACCAATTAAAATTACCATCTATATGTCGTACCCATTCATAAAGACCAGTCACTTTAAACGCATCAAACTCCCTACTATCTCTCCAGCCCAGATTTAATTCCAATCTATGATATCTGCTCAGTAACCTTTGATATGAGATTTCTGCACCAAAGCCATCACTGTCGCCAAGGCGAAGACCAAGTGCATTATCGGAAATTTCCTGTGCGTTAATTGTTATTGTAAAAAGACATGTTAGTAATAAAACCGGATTTAAAATTTTCATATGTTCTGATTTTAGTTTAGGTTTAAAATCGCTCTCAGCTAATAAAAACTTAATTTTGTACGTAAAATTGCTCAAGATTGGATAAAAATCTTTTAATAGATCTTAGGAGTAGCCTGGACGGCACTTTACATATTGATAAGCTTTACACGGCTCTATATGCGACTGATGCCTCTGTATACAGAAAAACACCCATGGGAGTTGCCTTTCCAACAGAAGAAAACGACATCATAAAACTGATTTATTTTGCTAAGCAACACCACATTGGGCTAATACCCAGAACCGCCGGCACATCTTTAGCCGGACAATGCGTTGGAGATGGAATAGTTGTTGACGTATCCAAACATCTGACTAAAATTCTACAACTGGATGTCGAGGGAAAAACTGTCACAGTTCAGCCGGGGGTAATCAGAGATGAACTCAATGAATATCTCAAAGAGTATGGTTTGTTTTTCGGACCAAATACATCAACCTCTAACCGCTGTATGATTGGAGGTATGGTGGGAAATAATTCGAGTGGTACAACATCTATTCAATATGGGGTAACACGAGATAAAGTCATTTCTTTAAAAACAATACTTTCAGATGGTTCCCAGGCTACATTTAAATCTATTACACCTTCAGAATACAGAAAAAAAATGGGATTTAAAACCCTTGAAGGAGCTATATACAGGGAATTGTTTACCGAGCTGCAAAACAAAAAGATACAGCAAAATATTAAGGAAGAATTTCCTAAAGCCAGTATTCATAGAAGAAATACCGGTTACGCAGTAGATGAATTATTGCAGTGTGAGCTTTTTGGTGGTCCTGAGGATGAAATTAATATTTGCAAACTGCTAAGTGGCAGCGAAGGAACGCTCGCTTTTACAACGGAAATCACTTTACAGTTAGATGATAGCCCCCCTCCAATTGCGGCTATGGTCGTTACCCACTATAAAACCCTTGAAGATTGCCTCCAGGACGTAGTTCCTGTTATGAAGCACAATTTGCACCTGTGCGAAATGATGGATAAAGTGATTTTAGATTGTACAAAAAATAATAGAGAACAGTTATCCAACCGATTTTTTGTTGAAGGCGATCCGGCAGCATTACTAATGTTAGAGTTAAAAGATGACTCTGAAGAAGGTCTTGAAGGAAATTTAAAAAAACTCCTAAAAACGATAGATACTTCCGGTTTAAGCTATGCAAATCCTATTCTGAGAGGAAACGATATTACTAAAGCCATTGCATTAAGAAAAGCAGGTCTTGGTCTTTTGGGAAATATGGTGGGGGACAGGAAGGCCGTAGCCTGTATAGAGGACACAGCGGTTTCTTTAGATGATCTGAATGATTTCATTGGAGAATTCACACAGATTATGAAAGATTATGGCCAGGATGCAGTCTATTACGCTCATGCAGGTGCGGGCGAGCTTCATTTAAGACCAATTCTGAATTTAAAACGTGCAGAGGATGTTTCCTTATTTAGGTCCATCACAACAGATGTGGGTAAACTTACAAAAAAATATGGCGGATCTTTCAGTGGGGAACATGGAGATGGTATTGTTAGAGCCGAATTTATTCCTATGATGCTTGGTGAGGAGAATTATAAACTTCTAACCAGAATAAAATCATATTTTGATCCTGATCATATTTTTAATCCTGGAAAAATAGTGGACGCCTATCCTATGGATGAATCTTTGCGGTACGAAATAGAACGCCTTGAACCCAATATCAATACCCTTTTTGACTTCTCAGACAGTGAGGGAATATTAAAAGCTGCAGAAAAATGTAATGGGAGCGGGGATTGCAGGAAAACCCATAAAGCGGCCGGGGGGATGTGTCCCAGTTATCATGCGACAAAGAATGAAAAGGATACTACCAGGGGACGAGCAAATGCGCTTCGTGAAGTACTCACAAATTCGGTTGAAACAAACCGTTTTGATTCCAATGAACTAAAGCAAGTCTTTGACCTCTGTTTAAGCTGTAAAGCATGTGCCAGTGAATGTCCCAGTAATGTTGATGTTGCGACCTTAAAATCTGAGTTTTTATATCAATATCAGGAGACAAACGGATATAGTTTTAGAAATAAACTATTCGCATATAATACCAGGTTGAATGCTTTGGGAAGTATAGCTTCCAAAATAACGAATACGATTTATAATTCACAAATGCTTAGCTTTCCGATAAAGAAAATTTCAGGAATAGCGACTGAAAGAACCTTGCCAAATGTTTCAAACATTAATTTAAATAAATATCTTCAAATATCTAATAAAGAAGTAGTTAATAAAGAAAAAAAAGTAATTTTATATATTGATGAATTCACTGGTCACCTGGATGCTGAGGTTGGCAAAGACGCAATAGATTTGTTATGTGGATTAGGGTATGAAGTAAGTCTCTTTCACGCCGAAAGTGGTAGAGCATTTATTTCAAAAGGGTTTTTGAATGAGGCTAAAAAACTCGCAGCTAAAAATATAGAGCAATTGTATAAATATGCAAAACAAGGTATACCAATTCTTGGAATAGAACCATCTGCAATTCTGACTTTCAGAGATGAATACAAAAGGTTTCATTTTGAAACGGAAAAAGTTGAAGCAATTGCTTCCGCATCCTTCCTTATTGAGGAATTCCTGTCCAATGAGATAAAAAATGAAACCATAGGGAGAGAACAATTTACCAAGTCTGCTGCTACAATTAAAATTCACAATCACTGCCATCAAAAGGCACTCTCTGATCAAAAAGTGACTTTTGATATATTAAATCTTCCGGAAAATTATAAGGTTAGTATTATCGCTTCAGGCTGTTGTGGTATGGCTGGATCCTTTGGTTATGAAAAGGAGCATTATAATACAAGCATGCAAATTGGCGAGTTAAAACTCTTTCCATCAATAAGAAAATCTGATGAGAACGTAATTATTGCCGCTAACGGGACCAGTTGCAGGCATCAGATTTTTGATGGTACTGGAAGACAAGCCCAACACCCCGTAACTATTTTAAAAAAGGCATTATGCATCAATTGATTTGTCTTTTTTTTCAGCAAGTTTTTGTTTTGAGACCAGTTTCATTTCGAGGGAACTAATTAATTCGTTTAATTCCATTGACTTTAAATCCTCATCAGCAAAAAAGGGAGAGAGTTTGTCGTAGCTGTAATTATAGATTTTCCAACGCTTAAATGAATACTCCAAAGCACTGAGGTTTTCAACCCAATCACCCGAATTAAGATAAATACATTTTCCGTTCTTTGTCTCAAGAATCTTCTTTTTAGGCTGGTGAATATGTCCACATATTACATGATCATAACCTTTGGCAATTGCAGCTTCTATTACAGTTCGTTCAAACTTCCCAATATAATTTATAGCATTTTTACCGCTACTTCGTATTTTTTTAACCAGTGAATATTTTTCTTTCCCAAGTTTAGTGCAGCACCAATTTATAATTTTATTTAAGCGGAGTAAGATATCGTAACCATATCCAAAGGGTTTAGCTAACCACTTCGTGGTTTGAATGGAAATATCAAAAACATCTCCATGAAAAAAACAGGCTTTTTTACCATCTAATTCTAAAACTAATTTGTCTTGTATACTAAAGTTCCCAATAATCGTATTGCTAAACTTACGCAACATCTCGTCATGATTACCGGTAATGTAAATGACTTCGGTACTATTAGAAGCCATACTTATAATTTTTTTGAGAACCCTCAAATGGGATGCAGGAAAGTAATGTTTGCTAAATTGCCAGATATCAATAATATCACCATTTAGAATTAATTTTTTAGGTTTTATGCTGCTTAAATAAGCCATTAATTCTTCTGCATGGCAGCCAAAGGTGCCTAAATGCACATCAGATATTACCACTACATCTATATTCCGCTTCTTCAAAGGATAAGAATTACTTTATTGCAAAATTAGACCTATTAGTATAATATTATTTTAAGTTAAAGTCACTAATGTATAATGTCAAGGTTAAGTTTGACACAGATAAACGGCCATTTGTTACCTTAATATTAACTGGACTCACGTTTTGGTTTCCTTTCATTTAACATCTATCTTTGGCTGGTAAAAAAAGGAGTTAATACTCTTAATTAGATATAAGAAAGACCCTAATATATGGCTGGTAATACCTTTGGAACACTTTTTAAACTCACTACTTTTGGTGAATCACACGGTAAGGCCATCGGGGGCGTTTTGGATGGATGCCCATCAGGAATAGTTCTGGATATTGAAGCAATTCAGCTTGAATTGGATAGAAGAAAGCCCGGCCAGTCGGCCATAGTCACCCAGCGAAAAGAACCGGATACAGTAGTTTTTTATTCCGGTATTTTTGAAGGGAAGACTACTGGCACACCTATTGGGTTTGCGATTTATAATACAAATCAAAAATCAAAAGATTACTCTCATATTAAGGACTCATATCGCCCTTCTCATGCAGATTATGTATATGATAAGAAATATGGTTTTAGAGATTATAGGGGAGGGGGCAGAAGTTCTGCTCGCGAGACAGCCAGTCGCGTAGTTGCAGGCGCTATCGCTAAACAATTTTTAAATGGGATTAGTATTAATGCCTTTGTTTCTCAAGTTGGTTCTCTTAGACTTGATAAACCTTATTCAGAACTGGATTTAAAATTAACTGAAAGCAATGCCGTGCGATGTCCGGATCCGGATGCAGCTGCCAGGATGGAATCTTATATTAAAGAAATTCGAAAAGAAGGAGATACTGTTGGTGGGATTATTAGCTGCGTAATAAAGAATGTCCCTGTTGGACTGGGAGAACCTGTTTTTGATAAGCTTCATGCCGATCTTGGCAAAGCTATGTTATCTATTAACGCAGTTAAAGGGTTTGAATATGGTAGTGGTTTTGAAGGGGTTAAAATGAAAGGAAGTGTTCATAATGATCAATTTAAATCAGATGGTACCACAATTACCAATAACAGCGGCGGAATACAGGGGGGCATCAGCAATGGTATGGATATTTATTTTAACGTAGCCTTTAAACCGGTTGCTACTGTCATTCAGTCCTATGAAACTATTGATAAAGATGGGAATATGGTCAAAACTCAGGGTAAAGGTCGGCATGATCCATGTGTGGTACCAAGAGCGGTGCCAATAGTAGAAGCCATGGCAGCATTAGTACTTGCGGATTTCACACTGCTTAATAGAACCATTAAATTATAAACTTGCTTTTTTAGGGGTTTTCCTATCAAAATACTATCTTTCTAACCTAAACTTTTTATATGAGGAAACTGGAATTGCATTGGCAAATCCTGATAGGGATGATCCTTGGCCTTCTTTTTGGCTTCGCAATGACCTATATTGAATGGGGTCGTGGTTTCGTGCAGGATTGGATTAACCCTTTTGGGACTATATTCGTTAAACTACTTAAACTAATTGCAATTCCTCTTATACTAGCATCCTTAGTTAAAGGGATTTCTGATTTAAAGGATATTTCAAAATTTAAAAGAATAGGACTTCGAACTATAGCCATTTATATATGCACAACAATTATTGCCATTACTATCGGATTGGTTTTGGTTAATATTTTACAACCAGGCGAAGGCATTTCAGAAGAAACAATTACAAAATTAACAGAGACCTATGCTTCAGATAGTGGAGTAACTTCAAAACTGGAAGAAGCTTCGAGGCGAAAAGAAGTAGGGCCTCTGCAATTTTTAGAAGATATGGTGCCCGATAATGCATTTGGTGCCTTGAGTGATAACAGATTGATGTTACAGGTTATATTTTTTACCATTTTCCTAGGAATTTCCATGCTTTTAATAGGTGAAAAAAGGGCTAAACCGCTGAAGAAGGTTTTTGATTCATTAAATTATG
>CBDTVT010000111.1:0-9592 GCA_965364275.1 uncultured Eudoraea sp.
ATCCGGAAAATAAACTATCCCGGGAGCTTTCTTTAGTGTAGATATAGATAAAAGTTCCTCAGATAAAGATGCCTGGTCCAAATCAAAAACCTTTACCTTAGTTACGTCCGGATTGGACAGTGAAGGCGAAGAAAACTTACTGGGAGAAATCTCCTGACCCCAATATTTGGATTGCGCAGATCCGTAAAAGGAGAGAAATATTATTGAAATTGATAAAACAAGACGTAGTTTTGCTAACATCAAGGGATTTTTAAACTTTTAAAAGTAAGCCTTTTTATTATTTTATTTGTGTGGTCACAGTTCAAAGCATTTCCAATTACGATAAAAAGCACCCTACTGCTATAACCATTGGCACTTTTGACGGTATTCACATAGGTCACAGAAAAATACTTGAACGTCTCATAAATGATGCCAAAAAAACTGGTCTGCGATCTACGGTACTTACTTTTTTCCCGCATCCCAGAATGGTTTTACAAAAAGATACCGAAATAAGGCTTCTCAATACCATCCAGGAAAAAATCAAAATTTTAGAACTTATTGGCCTGGATTACCTGATTATTCATCCCTTCACTCTTGAATTTTCACGTCTTTCTTCCACAGAATTCGTTAGGGACATCCTGGTGAATGAATTAAAGGTCAAAAAAATTATAATAGGGTATGATCACCGCTTTGGCCGTAACAGAAATGCCAATATCCAGGATCTTTCCGCCTTTGGGAATACTCTAAATTTTGAAGTTGAAGAAATTCCGGCTCAGGAAATAGATGATGTTTCTGTAAGTTCCACAAAAATTAGAAATGCGCTTATAGAAGGAGATATAAAGACTGCCAATGAATACCTGGGGTATAACTATATGTTAACGGGCGATGTTAAAAAAGGCAAAGGACTGGGACGACAATTAAACTTTCCCACGGCTAATTTATTTATTAAGGAAAAATACAAACTCATCCCTAAAAATGGGGTTTATGTGGTAAAAAGCATCCTTAATGACAAGCTTTTTTACGGGATGATGAACATTGGTTTTAATCCTACTGTAAATGGTTCCTCAAAGAGTATTGAAATCCATTTTTTTGATTTTAAAGCGGATTTATATGAGCAAAATATCCAGATAGATATCCTGGAACGCATCCGCGATGAACATAAGTTCAACTCCTTGGATGAACTAAAAGCGCAGTTGCTAAAAGATAAAGAAACGTCAATTGCCATAATTTCAAGCTAGATGTTTAATTCCTTTTTCTTTAAAAGAATAGACAATAGTCCCTTACTAATTTTTCGAATATTTCTGGGGATTCTTATCAGCCTGGAATGCTATGGTGCCATCTTAACAGGCTGGGTGCGGAGAACTTTGATAGAGCCCACATTTACCTTCTCCTTTATTGGTTTTGAATGGTTACAACCCTTACCCGGTCCGGGCATGTATATCTACTTTTTTATAATGGGTACCCTGGGTGTTTTCATTGCTCTTGGTTATAAGTACAGATTCAGTATACTTTCATTTACCATTCTCTGGACAGCGGTTTACCTGATGCAAAAAACATCATACAACAATCACTATTATTTGTTGATCCTTATCTCATTTATTATGTGTTTTCTCCCGGCTAACCAGGCATATTCATTAGATGCCAGGGCTAAGCCACAGATTAAGAGCGAGAGCATGTACAGCTATGTAAAATGGATTATAGTACTTCAACTTTTTATTGTTTATACCTATGCGGCCCTGGCCAAACTATACGCGGATTGGCTAGATTTTAGTTTTGTCGGAATTCTGATGCAAAACAAAGCTGATTTTTGGTTCATAGGCGATTTATTACAGGAATCCTGGGTTCATAAGTTTATTTCAGTCATGGGAATTTTATTCGATTTACTCATCGTTCCTGCCTTACTGTGGAAACCCACCAGAAAAATAGCTTTTGCCTTAGCGATATTCTTTCACCTGTTCAATTCTATAGTATTTCAAATTGGGATCTTTCCCTACCTGGCGCTGGCTTTTACCGTTTTCTTTTTTGACCCGGAAACTATTAGGCGGATTTTCTTTAAAAAGAAACCCTTACCGGAACCTTCTGAAGTCATTATCCCTAATTACAGAAACCTCTTTTTATTGGGATTTGGAATTTACTTTTCAGTACAGCTTATTCTTCCCCTAAGACATCATTTTATAAAAGATGATGTTCTATGGACCGAAGAGGGGCATAGATTGAGTTGGCGGATGATGCTCAGAGGCAGGTCTGGTATAATTAGTTTTAAAGTGATAAATAATGATAATGGCAATGTCATTAATGTTAATCTGAGGGACTACCTAACAAAAAAGCAAAGAGGCAGAATTTCGGCATATCCCGATTTTATTTGGCAGTTTGCACAGCACCTTAAGAAAATTTATTCTGAAGACGGTGCGGATATTTCCGTTTATGTTAATTCCAGAGTCCGGGTAAATGGCAGTAAATTAAAACCCTTTATAGATCCTGAAGCAGATCTCGCCGAAGAACGATGGGACTATTTTTGGCATAATAACTGGATTTTGCCATCTAAAGAATCCAAAGCCGAATTACCAGCTTCAAAATAGGAATCCTTTTTGTTAAACAAATATGGGCGATAAAATAAAATGTTGCTGTTCCAAATTGATACATTAATCAATTAACCCTAAATTTGCGCCTTAAAACATCTTAATATGTTGCAGTTACAAGCCTTACGAACAAATAAAGATCAGATTGCGAAAGCTTTAAAAAAACGCAACTTTGATGCAGAACTTCATTTGGATAAGGTACTTAGCCTTGATGAAAAAAGACGTGCATTGCAAACAGATTTGGATAATACACTGGCGGAAGGCAATAAACTTTCTAAAGAGATTGGAATGCTTTTTAAAAGTGGAAAAGCAGAAGAAGCAAACCAGATTAAACAAAAAACAACTCAGCTAAAAGAAGATTCTAAAAGGCTAGCTGAAGAATTAAATGCTGTTGCAGGGGAGCTGGAGGAAGCACTTTATCAAATTCCCAATGTCCCGCATGAATCCGTCCCGGCCGGAAATAGTGAAGAAGATAATGAAGAAGTATTCCGGGAAGGAGATATTCCAGTCCTGAGCAGTGATGCCAAACCTCATTGGGAGCTGGCAAAAAAATATGACATCATTGATTTTGAACTGGGTGTTAAAATCACCGGGGCAGGATTTCCGGTATACAAGGGTAAAGGCGCCCGTTTACAACGCGCCTTGATTGCCTATTTTTTAGATAAAAATACCGAAGCCGGATATACTGAAATACAGGTGCCTCTCCTGGTGAATGAAGCTTCAGGCTATGGCACAGGGCAACTCCCGGATAAGGAAGGTCAGATGTATCATGTTACTGAAGAAGATCTTTACCTGATACCAACCGCCGAAGTACCTGTCACCAATATTTTAAGAGATACTATCCAAGATAAAAATGATCTCCCCATTTGCTATACAGGCTATACCCCTTGTTTCAGAAGGGAAGCAGGCAGTTACGGGGCACATGTAAGGGGGCTCAACCGTCTTCACCAGTTCGACAAGGTTGAAATAGTGCGGGTAGAACATCCGGATAATTCTTACCAGGCATTGGATACTATGGTAGAACATATAAAAAATATCTTAAGGGAATTAAAGTTGCCATTCAGGGTCTTACGCCTTTGTGCCGGCGACCTTGGCTTTACCTCAGCCCTTACCTATGATTTCGAAGTGTTTTCAACTGCTCAGGACCGTTGGTTGGAAATTAGTTCTGTCTCTAATTTCGAAACTTTTCAGGCGAACAGATTAAAGCTTCGCTACAGAGATGAAAACAATAAAACACAACTGGCACATACCCTAAATGGAAGTTCACTGGCTTTACCAAGAGTTTTAGCTGGGATCCTGGAAAATTATCAGACCGCAGACGGGATAAACATTCCGGACATCCTGGTGCCCTACACTGGTTTTAGCAGGATAGATTAAAATTATTATACTTGATGGACCAATTGGGTAAAGTTCCATGATTTGCACCTTATATTGATGTTGAATCAATTCGGGAAAAAGTTCAGTTCAGCGATATTATGTTTTCTTTGACAGTGTTTTTTATAGAGCTTGGTTAAATTTGATAAATTTCCAATATGAGATTTGCCTTATTATTTATTTGTCTTATCTGTACCTTTCAATGCTGGGCACAAGAAGATTTTCTGGCGAAGCAGTATTTCAATGATGGTGAATTTAACAAAGCGGTTGTCTTTTATAAAAATCTGGCAGAAAAAAACCCAAGACGCACAGATTATGCAGAAGGTCTGATAGCCTGCTACCAGCAACTCGAAAAGTATGAAGAAGCACAGGCCTTTCTTTTAAAGAAGATAGAATTAGGTAACCCGTACCCAACTATCTATATTGAATTGGGGTATAATTACCTGCTGCAGGACCAGACAGAAAAGGCTAAAGAGAATTATGAAATTGCACTTTCAAAAATTGAGGTAAATCCAAATTATGGTTATGGAATAGGGTTCAGATTTCAGCGCTATGCGCTTTTAGACTATGCCTTAAGGGCCTACTCCATGGCTATGGAGCTTAATCCGCAGTTGGACTATAATTTTCAAATGGCCCGTATTTATGGTGAACAAGGAGATATAGAAAGGATGTATGATTCCTATTTGGAACTGATCGCTGCAGGAAAGGCTACTCAGACTAATGTGCTTCGAAATCTTGATAGTTTTATTACCTCAGACCCTGAGAATCCTAATAACCTCAAGCTCAAAAAAATACTGCTGCTAAAGGCTCAAAAAAATCCGGAACTCCTTTGGAATGAAATCCTGAGTTGGTTGTTTGTGCAACAAAGACAATACAACAGTGCCTTCAATCAGGAAAAAGCCATCTATAAAAGATCCGGTGCTTTTGCTCTTCAACGTTTGATTGGTCTGGGCGATATTGCTTTCGAGGACAATGCCATTGATGATGCTGAAGCAATTTTTACGTATATCGATAAAAATTCTAATGATCCGGTAATCAAGCTTAATGCACGCCTGAGCCTCATTGATATTGAACTTTTGGATGCAAGCCCGAAGCAACTTGATGAAGTAGAAGGGCAGTTTGAATCATTAATGGAAGTATATGGATATGAAAATCACACCTTACAATTGCAAATTGCCTATTCCCATTTCCTCACTTTTAAAAAAGGTAAACCCGAGGAGGCAATTGTTATCCTCAAAAAAAGTTTAGATCTCCCCCTGGAACGCTACAGCAAAGCTTATGTAAAGCTTGCCCTTGGAGATATCCTTGTTTTTGATCAGAAGTTCAACGAGGCACTAATTAATTTTTCCCAGGTCCAAAAAAGTTTAAAAAATGATGTTTTAGGTCAGGATGCGCGATTTAAAGTAGCTCAGACCAGTTTTTACAAAGGTGATTTTGATTGGGCATTTACTCAATTAAAGGTCTTAAGAGGTTCAACTTCGCAACTTATTGCAAACGATGCCATGCAGTTAAGCCTTTTAATTTCAGATAATTCTTTAGAAGATTCAACTCAGACTGCATTAAAGAAGTATGCCAGAGCAGACCTCCTGTCTTATCAGCAGAACACGAATGAAGCAATTAAAGTCCTCGATGATATTCTCACAAATCACAAGGGAGAAAAAATAGAAGATGAGTCCCTTTTAAAACAAGGTGAGCTTTTGGAACTTATCAAAGATTATGAGGCGGCAGAATTTAACTATCTTAAAATTGTTGAATTTTATGGCAATGATATTTTGGCCGATGACGCTCATTTTGCACTTGCAGAACTCTATAGGAACATCTTAAATGAACCCGAAAAAGCTAAGCAACATTACGAGAAAATAATTTACAATTATCAGGACAGCTATTACTTTCCCCAGGCGCGCAAAAATTTCCGAATATTGCGTGGCGATAGTATTAACTAAATTTGCATTTAATGACTTATAATATTTGATGTATGATTATCTACAATGTTACCATTAATATAGATGAATCTATTCACGATAAATGGTTGGAATGGATGCAGGAAAAGCATATTCCGGAGGTCCTGGAGACAGGAAAATTCATAAAGGCGAAGATGGCAAAAGTACTTTTAGAAGAAGAAATGGGAGGTATTACCTATTCCATACAGTACACCGCTGAAAACAAGGAAATTTTAGATAAATATTACACTGAGGATGCCGAAAGAATGCGCGAGGAAGTATCAAAGCACTTCGGAAATAAATTTGTCGCCTTCAGAACTGAACTGGCTGTTATTAAAGAGTATACCGCACATAGTTTAAATGCTACTGAATATCTTTTTACTTACGGTACCCTACAAGAGGAAAACACACAGCTAACTGTTTTTTCAAGAACACTTTCAGGTTTTAATGACACCCTTGTAGGTTATAAGTTGTCAGATGAGAAAGTAGTTGGTGTATATCCCGTAATGCAAAGTTCAGACGAGCCTGCGGATTTTGTGAATGGCAGAGTCTATATGTGTAGCAATAAAGAAATTTTGGAAGTTGATAAATATGAGGGGCCGGCCTATAAAAGAGTTAAAATAGTTCTGAACTCCGGCAAAAGTGCCTGGGCTTATATAGGCTCTACCCCGCAACCGAATTAGACTATGGCCAAAAAACGTAAAAAACACAGCTCATTTAAGAAGAGTGCCTACCAGGCAGAAAGTCCGGTTAAAGCTAAAAAATATCTGGGGCAACACTTTCTTAAAGATGAAGAAATTGCCAAAAAAATAGCCGATACGCTTTCAATGGACGGTTATACCAATGTACTTGAAATTGGGCCCGGTACAGGAGTTCTCACAAAATATTTGTTGCAGCGCTCTATGAACCTTGCAGCTATGGAGCTGGATGAGGAATCTATAATTTACCTCAACCATAGCTTTCAGTTGGAACACAATGAAATTCTGCAACAAAACAATTCACTTGAGGTAATACAGGCCGACTTCCTAAAATACGATCTTTCAACTTTATTTAATATGGAACCTTTTGCCATAACCGGTAATTTCCCATATAATATTTCTACTCAGATTGTTTTCAGGTTATTGGAGATTCGCAACAGGGTTCCGGAATTTTCAGGAATGTTCCAAAAAGAAGTAGCTCAGCGTATTTGTGCTAAAGAAGGAAATAAAACCTATGGTATTCTTTCTGTTTTGGTTCAGGCGTTCTATCATGCCGAATATCTTTTCACTGTTAATCCGGAGGTTTTTGATCCCCCTCCAAAAGTTGAGTCGGGGGTATTAAGACTTGTAAGAAAAGATGATTTAACAATGGATTGCGACGAAAAATTGTTTTTTAGGGTAGTAAAAACAGGTTTTAACCAGCGCCGAAAGACCTTAAGAAACAGTTTAAAAAGTTTTAACCTTTCTGATAATCTAAAAGAAGATGCTATCTTTGACCGGCGTCCCGAAGAATTGGCTGTTGCCCAATTTATCGCGCTGACCAAGAAGATAGGTGATGACTCCATTTAAACTCACAGACGAGCTACTGGCAGAAATTGAACTGCTTATAGAATCCGGGAAAGACTCAGATTTAAAGTCTTTCATGGCAGAGATCCATTATGCCGATATCGCAGAAATAGCTAATGATCTTAGTGAAGAATCAGCTACCTATCTTATTAAACTTCTGGATAGTGATAAAACCTCCGACGTACTTATTGAATTGGATGATGATGTTCGGGAATCCATCCTTAATAACTTGTCTTCCAAGGAAATAGCGGAAGAATTAGAAGAACTGGATACCGATGATGCCGCGGATATTGTGGGAGAACTTCCACAGGAAATTGTTGAAGAAGTAATTTCGGAAATAGAGGACCGTGATCATGCCAAGGATATTGTAGATCTTTTACGCTACGATGAAGATTCTGCAGGTGGACTAATGGCCAAGGAGTTGGTAAAAGTAAATGAAAATTGGAATGTCCTTACCTGTGTTAAAGAAATGAGGGCCCAGGCCGAAAATGTAACAAGGGTGCACTCTATTTATGTAGTAGACGATGATGACAAACTAAAAGGCAGACTCTCACTTAAGGATCTTTTAACGACCTCCACCAAATCTCCGATTAAAGATATTTATATTCCAAAAGTGGATCGGGTTAACGTAAATGAAGAACCTGAGGAAGTAGCAAAAATTATGTCCAAATACGACCTGGAAGCCATTCCCGTAGTTGATGAGATTGGCAGGTTGGTTGGCAGAATTACCATTGATGACATCGTAGATGTTATAAGGGAAGAAGCTGAGAAAGATTACCAGCTGGCGGCAGGTATCTCACAGGATGTGGAGGCCGATGATAGTATTTGGGATTTGACAAGAGCCCGTTTACCCTGGTTGTTTTTAGGCCTTTTAGGCGGTATTGGGGCGGCGGCTATCATGGGAGGTTTTGAAGAAATGATAAGCAATCATGCAATCATATTCTTTTTCACACCTTTAATTGCTGCCATGGCAGGTAATGTTGGTGTACAATCCAGTGCAATCATAGTACAGGGACTCGCCAATGATGACCTCAAGGGAAGCATTAGTAACCGTCTCATTAAAGAAATGCTTCTGGCCGCACTAAATGGTCTAATCCTGGGACTGGTTCTTTTAGTTTTTACCTGGTTCTGGCAAGGCAATTTCCCTGCGGCACTTGCCATTTCAATTTCCCTGGTTGTGGTAATCATCGTTGCCGGAATAATCGGAACCTTTATTCCCTTGTTTCTGGATAAAAGGGGTATAGATCCGGCTATTGCTACCGGCCCTTTTATTACAACGAGTAATGATATCTTCGGAATCCTGATTTATTTCTGGATAGCAAAAGTTATTTTGGGAATTTAGACTTCACTTTTATTAAAATTGGATACCTTAGAGTTCCCGAAATCTAAAATAAATTCAATTTAAGAATTTCAGTCTATGCTAATAAAAGTAGGATTAGTTCAGGAAAGCCCTGTTTTTTTTAATAAGGTGGAAACAATTTCTAAAATTGAGAAGATCACCAAAACATATGCTGCCAAGGGATGTGATTTATTGGTTTTTCCGGAATCTTTTATTCCGGGTTATCCAAGAGGATTTACATTCGGGGCCACTATAGGTAGCAGATCTGAAAAGGGGCGCAAGCTTTATGCCGAATACCATGAAAATAGCCTCAATGTGCAGAGTGAAGACCTTAAAAGACTCGAAGACATTTCAAAACAAAATAAGATCTACCTGGTAATAGGAGTGACAGAAAAAGACGATATAAGTGGCAGTCTATACTGTTCAATGCTCTATATATCCCCTACATCCGGATTGCTGGGAACGCATCGAAAAATTAAACCTACAGGAACCGAAAGGATTGTCTGGGCAGAAGCATCCGGTGAATCATTAACTACCTATCAAACTAAAATAGGCAAGTTGGGAGGCCTGATCTGCTGGGAAAATTATATGCCTCTTGCCAGAATGTCGATGTATAGGAAAGGCGTTGAAATTTATATTGCCCCTACGGCAGATGCCAGGGAAGAATGGACCTCCACAATGCAACATATCGCTTTGGAAGGCAGATGCTACGTACTGGGTTGCAACCAGTATTTTACCAAATCTATGTATCCGGAAAAGTACCAGACTCTTGTTGCCGATGAACCCGAAACAATGTGTCGCGGAGGCAGTATTATAGTGGCTCCTAACGGAAAAATT
>CBDTVT010000112.1:0-9542 GCA_965364275.1 uncultured Eudoraea sp.
TAATTTTAGCCTATTTTTTTTTGCCCTTCTTTACGACCGGTGGATACTTTGAAAATACTTTGGCTACAATTTCATAAAGCTTCTTTTCTCTGGTTCTAGGCGAATTATTCTCACTGAAATTACTGAGACTTATCGCCTGCCAAAACAGGGCATCCTTTTGGCTATCCACCAGATCAAAAATTAATTCCCGTTCCAGATTAGAACCCCCTAATGGAACTCCTACAGAAACGCCTCCTCCTACATTGCCACTTGTGCCACCTATTCCTACACCCACAGTACTGTTATTTGGAGTTACAAAAGATTTGCTTTGAATATTGATATAAAAATCCGGTTCCTCAGATAATAAAATTCCGCGCATTTGCATAGTTGAATCAATCGCATTAAAAAGGCGCTTTGAATCCAAATCACTCAGACCGGTTTCCATTTCGGGATAATAATTATACGTACTGTAATTGGTAAAATCTACAGCTTTATCAAAATCATAGTTTACCCTTACCGTGCTGCAGGAAATCACACATACAACAACCAATAAGATCATTATATTTCTCATAAACGATTTTATATAAAAATAAAGAAAAAAAACAGGGAAGCTGAAAATTGTATTATTTAATCGTTTAATAGCTGCCAAAGCTTATCTTTTAGGTCATCAAGACCCAATTCTGATACCGAAGAGATGAATATATAAGGAGTTTGCTTTAAATCCTTATCTAATTGAATTTTCATTTCCCCAATCAGCTCATCATCCAGCATATCCGACTTGGAGATGGCTACTAATCTGTTTTTATCAAGAAGTTCAGGATTATACTTTTTTAATTCATTTAATAGAATTTCATACTCTTTACTAATGTCATTACTATCTGCAGGTATTAAAAAAAGTAGAATGGAATTTCGTTCAATATGCCTTAGAAAATAATGCCCTAATCCTTTGCCCTCTGCAGCTCCCTCTATTATACCAGGAATATCTGCCATTACGAAACTCCTAAAATCGCGGTATTTAACAATTCCTAAGTTCGGTTTGAGTGTAGTAAATTCATAATCCGCTATTTTGGGTTTTGCAGATGTTAATACTGATAGCAATGTAGATTTTCCGGCATTGGGAAATCCAACCAATCCTACGTCTGCCAATACTTTAAGTTCAAGAGTCAATTGCTTTTCCTGTGCGGGAATACCGGGTTGTGCGTACCTTGGTGTTTGGTTTGTAGCTGTTTTAAAGTGCCAATTCCCACGACCTCCTTTACCTCCTTCAGCCGCAATTATTTCTTCTCCGTGCGCTGTAATCTCAAATAGCAATTCATTGGTCTCCGAATCGCGTACAATCGTTCCCAGGGGTACGTCCAAAAATACAT
The DNA here is from genome assembly GCA_965364275.1 of uncultured Eudoraea sp. GTDB lineage: Bacteria > Bacteroidota > Bacteroidia > Flavobacteriales > Flavobacteriaceae > Eudoraea. The sequence goes on from CBDTVT010000112.1 coordinate 1,347, forward strand.
CCGCTCCATCGGCACCCGTACTTCTGTTTTTACTTCCATGTTCGCCGTGTCCTGCCTTAAAGTGCCTTTTAATTTTGAACCCAAGAAGTGTCCAAAGGTTTTCATTACCACGAATAATGATATGACCTCCTCTACCACCATCACCTCCATCGGGACCGCCTTTTGTTATATATTTTTCCCTGTGCAAATGAATGGATCCTTTACCTCCATTACCTGAGGTAACATACATCTTTACAAAGTCCACAAAATTCCCTTCGGTCATCGCTTAATATTCGTTTTAAAAAAAGTAGCAGTATAATATGGATCTATGTTCGTGTTCAGATCACTCTTCGACTTGTATCGCCTGAATTACGTCGGCAAGGCGCTCCGTAATCTCTTCTATGGCTCCAATACCATTAACGCTATAGAATTTATCCTGAGCTTCATAGTACTCTTTAAGAGGAGCTGTTTTTTGATTGTATTCTTCAAAGCGATTTCTGATCTTACCCTCGTCCTGATCATCAGTTCTGCCGCTTATTTTACCTCTTTCCAATAAGCGTTGAACAAGCTCTTCATCATTAGCATCTAAGGCAATAGTTGCGTCAATTTGCATTTCCTTTGAATCCATTAAGTTATCCAGTGCTTTTGCCTGGGCTACGGTTCTGGGAAAACCGTCAAAAATAAATCCGTTGGCTTCAGGATGTTTTTCAACTTCATCTCTTAGCATCTTAATGGTAACCTCATCAGGAACCAGTTCGCCCTTATCCATATAGGTTTGTGCTAATTTCCCCAGTTCGGTATTGTTCTTAATATTATATCTAAAAACATCTCCAGTAGAAATATGCAATAGATTATATTGATCCTTTAAAAAAGCTGCTTGTGTTCCCTTACCTGCTCCTGGTTTTCCAAAAAGTACAAGATTAATCATATGGTTTTGGTTTAGTTGGTATACATCTCTTAAATTTCTTCCCTGTTCTTTATAATCCAACCCATAACCTACAATAAACTTATTTTGAATTTCTACACCAATGTAGTCAATGGGATATTCTCCGTTGTAAATTTCGTGTTTATAAAACAGGCTTGCTATTTTAAACTCCTTGACATTCGTCTTTGCAAATAAATGGACCAATTCCTGTAGGGTCCTACCGGTGTCAATAATGTCTTCTACAATAACCACACTTCTTCCCTCCAAATTTTCGGGAAGATCTAAAAGTGTTTCTACAATCCCTGTAGATATCAGGCCCCTGTATGAAGCTAATTTTACAAATGAAACCTCACATGGATAGGGATAACATTTCAATAAATCAGAAATAAACATAAAGGCGCCGTTAAGAACCCCAACAAATATGGGCACCTCATCTTTATAGTCCTTAGCAATTTCAGCGGCAATTCTCTCAATTGCAAGTTGTATTTCTTCTTCCTTCAGAAATGGCTTAAACAATTTGTCATGCAGCTTTATCAATGGTATCGGTTTTATAGGATGGCAAAGATAGTATTTTGCTTTCTCTTTTTTAAGCTTAGGGCGGCAGATTCTAACATTTAGATGTATTTTTGTAGCCAGTCAAAATAATCTTATTCACCTGAGAAAGTATAAGTTCATGAATTTCTTTTCTTCTGATTTTAAGTTAGGCATTCTTGGAGGAGGTCAGTTGGGTAAAATGCTCCTGTACGAAACCAGGAAGTTTGACATTTACACCAAAGTGCTGGATCCATCGCCCGAGGCTCCGTGCAAAATTGCCTGTAACGAATTCATCCAGGGCAGTTTGATGGATTTTGATGAAGTTTACAATTTTGGAAAGGAAGTAGATTTACTTACTATCGAAATTGAAAATGTAAATATAGATGCCCTTGAAAAACTGGAGGGAATAGGTAAAAAGATTTATCCATCTGCAAGGGTCCTGCGAACTATTCAAAATAAGGCAAAACAGAAGTTATTCTATGTAGACAATCAAATTCCTACGGCACCTTTTTCCAGATTTGCATATACAAGTGAAATAAAGGATAGTGTTGCTCATGGAGGTATTGCTTTCCCTTTTGTATGGAAAAGTACCCAATTTGGATATGACGGGCAAGGGGTGAAAATTGTACGTTCCCTGAATGATCTAGAAAACCTTCCTAATGTAGAATGTATTGCTGAGGATCTTATTCCTTTTAAAAATGAACTGGCTGTTATAGTATCTAGAAATGTCCAGGGTGATGTAATCGATTATCCGGTAGTGGAAATGGAATTTCATCCGGAAGCCAATCAGGTTGAATATGTCCTGTGCCCAGCAAGAATTGACAATAAAGTTGCTGCTAAGGCAAAGAAGATTGCTTTAAAGTTATCTGAAAAATTGCAACACGTAGGCCTTCTGGCAGTTGAAATGTTCCAAACATCAGAGGATGAGATTTTGGTCAATGAAGTAGCACCCAGACCCCATAATAGCGGTCATTACAGTATAGAAGCTAGTTATACAAATCAATTTGAACAGCATCTAAGAGCCATCCTAGGATTTCCTCTTGGGTGTTCAGATAGTAAATTGGCAGGGGTAATGGTTAATTTGGTTGGTGAAGAAAAGTATACCGGCGAAGTCGTTTATCAAAATATTGAAGAAATTTTTAAATTAAGCGGCGTTACACCTCATATTTACGGTAAAAAGGAAACACGTCCATATAGGAAAATGGGGCATGTAACTATTATACATGACGATATAAATGAGGCCCGAATTATAGCCGAAAAAGTAAAGAAAACGATTAAAGTAATAAGCAAATAATAAAAATATGAGCAAAGTAGCAGTAATTATGGGCAGCCTAAGTGACCTTCCCGTTATGCAGGAAGCCGTTGATATTTTAAAGGGATTTGATATTGCAGTAGAAGTTGATATTGTATCTGCCCACAGAACACCGGATAAATTATATGAATTTAGCAAACAAGCTCATAAAAATGGATATTCGGTTATCATAGCAGGCGCCGGTGGCGCAGCCCACTTACCCGGAATGGTAGCTTCACTTTCTCCTCTGCCGGTAATAGGTGTACCGGTTAAAAGCAGTAACTCCATTGATGGATGGGATTCGGTTTTGTCTATTTTACAAATGCCCGGAGGTGTTCCGGTAGCCACCGTTGCTCTTAACGGCGCCAAAAATGCTGGTATACTTGCAGCGCAAATCATAGGTAGCAGTGATAAGTGTATAATGGATAAAATTCTTTTATACAAAGAAGGACTAAAGGACAAAGTAATTAAAGGTGCTCAGGAAATAAATAAACCTAAATAGGAAGTTTAAGCATTGTTATCCTCCGCAGATTAAATCTTTTTCATAAATAAAGTAATAAACATCGGTCTATATATGAATCCTTTATTAACCCCATTTGATACCGCACCCTTTTCGAGTATTAAAAATGAACATTTTATGCCGGCCTTTCTGCAAGCTATGGAAAATGCTCGTAAAGAAATTGATGACATAACCAATTCCGAAGAAGAACCGACCTTTGAGAATACTATTGAGGCTTTAGAATTCTCAGGACAACCTTTGGAACGTATTGCCAGTTTATTTTTTAACCTGAATTCTGCAGAAACAAATGATACCATCCAGAAGATTGCCCAGGAAATATCGCCATTGCTGTCGGAGTTTAATAATGATATTACCCTAAATGAAAAATTATTCAGAAGAGTAAAAAAGGTTTTTGAGAACAAAGACAAATACCACCTTACTTCAGAACAAGACACCTTACTTGATAAAAAGTATAAAAATTTTAGCAGAAATGGTGCTAACCTTGATGAAGAACAAAAAAAACGCCTAAGGGAGATTGATGCAACACTTGCAACACTAAAATTAAAATTTGGTGAAAACCTGTTAAAGGAGACAAATAAATATGAAATGCACCTTACAAATGAAGATGACCTTGACGGGCTTCCAGAAAGTGCCAAAGATGCAGCTGCGCAGTTAGCAAAAAGTAAAGGTAAAATAGGATGGCTTATAACTCTGGATTATCCAAGTTATATTCCATTTATGAAATATGCACGCAACAGAGAACTTAGAAAAGAGCTGTCAATGGCATTTGGGAGCAAAGGGTTCCATAATGATGATCTGGACAATCAGGCTAATGTTCTCCAAATTGCCAATCTTCGACATGAAAGAGCTAATTTATTAAGCTATAAAAGCCATGCGAATTTTATTTTAGAAGAACGAATGGCAGAAACCCCGGAAAAAGTATATGACTTTTTAAAGGAATTGTTGATAAAGGCAAAGCCCGCTGCTAAACAGGAATTTAAAGAACTATCAGAGTTTGCAAAAGAACTGGATGCAATTGAGCAACTAGAGTCATGGGACGGATCTTTTTACTCTGAAAAATTAAAGCAAAAACGCTTCAGCCTTGACGATGAAAAGCTCAAACCATACTTTAAGCTGGAAAATGTTATTGAAGGAGTATTTATGATAACCGGAAGACTATACGGATTGTCATTTGAAGAAGTATTTGATGTAGACAAGTATCATCCGGAAGTTAAGACTTATAGAATTTATGATAGTAATAATAAATTTGTTTCCTTATTCTATGCCGATTTTCATCCAAGGGAAGGGAAGCGTGCCGGTGCATGGATGACTTCATTTAAGCCCCAGTTCATGTTGAACAACAAGAATGAAAGACCTCAGATTTCTAACGTTTGCAATTTTACTAAACCTACAGAAAATAAACCATCCCTGTTAACTTTTAATGAAGTTACAACGCTCTTTCATGAATTCGGGCACGCTCTTCACGGTATTCTTGCAAATACGATCTATCCAAGTTTATCCGGTACTTCTGTTTATTGGGATTTTGTTGAGCTACCCAGTCAGATATTGGAAAACTGGTGTTATGAAAAAGAAGCTCTGGAAGTATTTGCAAGGCACTATGAGACAGAAGAACCTATTCCTATGTCATTAGTTGAAAGTATAAAGGAATCTGCAACATTTCAGGAGGGGATGGCCACGATGCGTCAACTGAGTTTTGGTTTCCTGGATATGTCATGGCATGCATCTGATCCTTCTGTTATTTCGGATGTGAAGAAACACGAAGTTAAAGCTTTCGAAGACACTTTACTTTACCCAAATAACCCGGAGACTTGCATGAGTGTATCATTCGCTCACATTTTTCAGGGTGGTTATTCCGCGGGCTATTACAGCTACAAATGGGCTGAAGTATTAGATGCCGACGCCTTTGATTACTTCAAAGAAAAAGGAATTTTTAACAGAGAAGTAGCTGAAAAATTTAAAGATCATATTCTTTCTAAAGGAGGAACTGAAAAACCAATGGTCCTTTACAAGCGCTTTAGGGGCAGGGAGCCTAAAATTGAAGCTCTTTTAGAGCGTGCTGGATTAATGAAAAAGACGGCTTAGTTAATTTTTTTCTTCCAGCGCATCATAGCCGCCCAACAGGTCTATTACATTTTTATAACCAGACGAGGTGAGTAACTCAGCCGCACTTGCACTGCGCCCTCCTTTTTTGCAGTAGACATAAATAGTTTTCTCTTTTTCCGCTTTCTTGCATTGTTTAACAAAATCCTCATCATACCAATTAATATTGACCGCATTATCAAGATGACCCTCAGCATACTCCTCAGGGGTGCGAACATCGATAAGTACAGCATTTTCCAAATCTTGAGGTGTCAATTCTGTAATTGACATGGATTTGGTTTCAGTGCAGCTTATTTGAGTAAATAACAAAAGAATGAGATAACCGATATTTTTCATAATAGGCGGTATTAAGTTTAAAATTAATATTTTCACCAAAATTAATTTATTTTTGGTTTCGACAAGTATTAATATGACGGAAAATCAATTAAATCCTTCTTCATGGGTCGACAAATACGCCGACTATCTATTTAACTATGCCGTTGTGCGGGTGAGTGATGCGGAGATCGCTAAAGATTTGGTACAGGAAACATTCCTGGCCGCTTTAAAATCGGCTAAAAATTATCAGGGAGCGGCATCGGAACGCACCTGGCTCATTGCTATTTTAAAACGAAAAGTCATAGATCATTACAGAAAAATTAATTCAAAGAAAGGCAAGGCCGAGGTACGAATTAATTACAGTAGCCAAAGTGATTCGGCAGGAGATTGGCTGGAAGAAAATGTAGCGGATCCATTTAGTACACTTGAAAATGACGAAATAGAAAATGTAGAATTGGGACAAGCTATTCAGGAATGTATTTCTAAGCTACCAAAAAAGCAATCTGCGGTATTTGTTATGAAAACTATACGAGGATTAAGTACAGAAGATATATGTAATGAACTTGGGATTAATCCGTCTAACCTCTGGGTAATGGTGCACAGAGCGAGAACGAATCTTATGGATTGTCTCAATCAAAATTGGTTTAAGTTATGATTAGTTGCGAGAAAGCAAGTACAATTTGCAGTAAAAAACAATACAAAGAAGCGACACTTCTTGAACAAATTCAATTAGGTTTTCACCTTTTGTACTGTAAAACCTGTGCTGCATTTTCTAAGAAGAACAAAAAACTAACCATACTTTGTGATAAAGCCAATTTGCATAACCTTTCTGAACAGGAAAAGGAAGAAATTAAAGAAAAGATTGAACATAATACCTAAATATAACTTTCCAGGAATATTAAGATTCCAAGCCACCAAATTGGAATACTTTCTACAAAAAATGAAGCAAAATATTTTGATTGATTTCTGTGCGTCATAAGCAGCATAATTATTAAAATCAAAAAGAGTATTGTCTTTCCAATAATTTCTAACCGACTTAAATCGTCCTTAAGAAATGTAATCATATAGAATATAAGAGACAAGAGCAGACCTAGCTTTTTGGTAGGAGATACTCCGATACGCTGTGGTATTGTCTTAAGATGCAATTCATCAGATTCAAGATCCCTAATCTCAAATGGAATTAACAATATAAGAATCAGAATAAGCTGTTGGAGTATTAGAAGGCAAATGTCCCATGAAAATGAAATGGCCGAGGATATTACGGGAATTACGACGGTAGTTCCCGTCCACACCAGTGCCACCAACATTACTTTTAAGATGCCTGAATTCCTTAAATTCTTGTGCCTTGGAGAAACCGGCAATGCATATAATCCTATTAGTAGGGCTAATACAAAACAAATGAACCATACCGCATAGCTCAAAAAAAAGAAATGATAGCCTGCAAGCGCTAATATAATTAAGCTGAAAATTTGTATTTGTTTGTGATAGCTATTCTTTACCAGGATATATCTTTTGGCTTCAACCCCGTATTTAATAAAATTATAACTCGGGATGGTTCCAAAAAAAACGAAAAGAATTAGATGTTGATCTGGTAAAATGTTTAAGTACAGATTAGTGATCAATAATAGGCTTATCACAGCAAATGCCACGTGAATGCTTGCATCCAGATAAAAATTAAGAATACGGCTCAACCACCCCATTAAACAAAAATAGCCAAACTGTTCATAACGCATCTTTTTCGTTAAAAACTTTAGGCTACTGCGCTTTGAAATAGATTATTTTACAAGAATTAATCCTTAATTTTGTTCACTATTATTTTAGCTATAAAATCGGGAATTATGACGACAGACCTGTTTGCTTCAAGACATATAGGAATACGAAAAGAAGATCTGCCTAAAATGCTTAAAACCATTGGCGTGGAAAGCATAGACCAGCTTATATATGAAACTATTCCCAGTGAAATAAGGCTTAAAAAACCATTAGATCTTAGCAGGGAAATGAGCGAACATGAATTCCTGTCACATGTAAATTCCCTTTCTTTAAAAAACAAGGTATACAAAACTTATATCGGTCTGGGATATAACGAATGTATTACTCCATCTGTCATTAAAAGAAACATTCTTGAAAACCCAGGGTGGTATACAGCCTATACGCCATATCAGGCAGAAATTGCACAAGGGCGATTGGAAGCCTTATTAAACTTCCAAACCATGATTTGCGATCTTACGGGGATGGAGCTATCCAATGCGTCACTTTTAGACGAAAGCACTGCAGCTGCGGAAGCGATGACCATGCTTTTTGATGTTAGGACCAGGGAGCAAAAGAAAAATGAGGTCGTTAAATTTTTTGTGTCCAATGAAGTAATGCCACAGACCCTATCACTGCTGCAAACCAGATCAAAACCCCTTGGTATTGAATTGGTAACCGGAGATCATGAAGCATTCGAGTTTGGTGAGAGTTTTTACGGTGCTATTTTGCAATACCCCGGTAAATATGGTCAGGTAAATGATTATAAAAGTTTTGTACAAAAAG
>CBDTVT010000113.1:0-9477 GCA_965364275.1 uncultured Eudoraea sp.
CTTCCCGCTTTTTTAAATCATACATTCTAAGAGACTGTGGATCGCTGTAACTGCTATGCGGTTTGCGAGATAAATAAAATAATTTACCCTCTTCCGAACAGCTTAAACCCGAATACATTCCGGGCGAAATAGGCAGGTCAATAATTCGATTTGAAATTTGCTCCCAATCAATCTTCAATGGAGTCACTGTTTTATTTTCCTTCTTGTCATCTTTGTCAGCCGAATCTTTTTTAGATTTTTCTTCTTCCTCGTTATTTTCTTCATCATTTTCTTCATCATTTTCTTTAGCCAAAGGGGATATAAGTTCTTTCTGTAATGTTACCAAATAGATAGAATTAGTCATTTCCATATCCTGGTTAGACTGATCAAACCAATTTACAACCGGACCCGCATCTGTGGAGGCAAGCATATAGATATATTTTCCGCTTGGATCAAAGACTGGCTCGCTAACGTTTGAAAGTCCATCGGAAAGTTCGAAGGATAGATTTTGATCAAGGGAATATACGTAGGCTCTTTCAAAATTTGTTTCTGTAATAATCGTGTATGACACCCATTTTGAATCATTGGACCAGGATCCAAAAAGTTCCCTGAAAACCCCTGGAAAATAAAGCTTATCTGTTCCAATTTTAGTAATCTTTCCGCTGGATGTATTGGCCATAAATAAATTACGGCCATTATCCACGAAGCATAATTTCTTACTGTCCGGTGACCAATGTAAATAAGCGTAAAAGCCAGAACCGGAAATAGGAAACTTTTTTATCGTCCCATTTTCTAGTGTTTTAAGATGCAAGCTATATTCACCCGAAGCATCGGAAAAATAGGCTATTTGTTTACCATCAGGTGACCATTGCGGGTATTTCTCATGAACCCCGGGAGTTTGGCTTATGTTCTCTACATCACCTTTTTCAGCAGGTACGGTAACTACTTCACCTCTGAAATCAAAAACTGCCCTAGCGCCGGAAGGTGAAATACCTGCACTTCTGATATAGCTGTCCCCGGAAACATAACGTGGCCTGAGTTCCAGCAGATCTGTGGCAATAGGGATGGTAAGTTTTGTACTGGATAAAGATTTTGAATCAAATAAATGTAAATATCCGGCTTGCTCGTAAATTAAATCATTGTTATTAGTATGTAGACTTATAACAGGAAAATCGTCATAATCTGTGAGTTGGGTAACACCTTTGGTATCCAAATCATAGGCATATAAATTAAATTCACCGTTGCGGTCACTTCTAAAAAATACTTTATTACCTATCCATTGAGGATTGGTATCATTACCACCAGATGAGGGTTTGCTAATTTCGGTAACCTCATAGGTCTCTATATTGTAGATCCAAATTCGCGACTGCGTACCTCCCCTGTAATTTTTCCATTGGTTGAATACTTCATATAAAGGAGTATAAGCAATATATTTCCCATCTTCTGAATAGGATGCGCTAAATGCAGTAGGAATAGGCAGTTCCAAAGGCTGGCCACCTTCTATTGCTATGGTATAAAGCTTGGCATGCCTGTTTGTGTAGGTAGATCTTCGAGAGATGAAAAGGACACTTTTACCATCGGGAGAAAAATCTCTTACCTGATCCCAACCTGGATGCCATGTTAATCTTTTAGGAACTCCTCCCTGTGCCGAAACAACATATACGTCTATATTACCGTCATATTCGGCACTGAAAGCGATTAAAGAACCGTCCGGTGAAAAAACAGGGTTAGATTCTACGCCCTCATCAATAGTAAGTCGTCTGGGATTAGAACCATTTTTGTTGGCAATCCAAAGATCCTCAGCATAAATAAATGCAATATTTTTTTCACTAATTACCGGATTGCGCATTAACCTCGTATCAATTGAATTTTGAGCATTAATCTGAGAAAGTCCTATGGATAGGAGTATGGATAGGACAAGTTGATTTTTAAAATGTATGGTCATGTGCGAAGTATTTCAATTAGTTTAAATTTATATTGATAGAATGAACTTCATTAAAAGTATAAGGGTTAAATATAAGGTGGATTTTGGTCTTATGAAATTTGAGATATGAATTTTTTATAGCCAAATGTGTGTTTAAAAACAGTGCTTCTGAAGACTTAGTTTACATCAGATAGACTTTGGATCCAATTTTCCAAAGTTGTTAAGTATTGAGGATGTAACTTGGACCAATAAGGAAAATCACTCTGCCCAACATCGTACATGGAGTGTGAAGCACCTTTTAGTAATACTATTTTATATTTTTTGTTTTGAGCTTTCTCAAGGGCTTCTGCAATGATTTCGTAACTATTGGGTGGTATAATTTCATCCATACTGCCTTGAACAACAAGTATGGGTTGTTTAATAATTTCAAAATAGGGGAGAGGGGTATATTTCAATTTTTTATCTATTTCTATTTCATCAAGGTTGGGAACCCATACTTTATCAAACCACTCTTGAGATTTAGCAATGTTGATCTCTTTCTGAAGGGTTTCTTTGGAAATTTCACCCGCAATAGTTTCAAAAACCTTTCGCTCAAATTTGGCAGCCTCAACCATATTATCACCCAGTATTTCTTTATTTCTGTTCTTCCAATAATTAAGATCACTTTCCAATAAGGTAGAACCAGGGCAGCTCACGGCAATGCCATATTTGAGGTCTTTTAATTCATTCAAAATATAAGGGATCTTGCTGGCTCCCTGACTGCTGCCTTTTATACCTATGTTACCAAGGGAAATGGCTGTTTTAACAGAAAAATACCTAATGGCATTAATATCATCTGATGCAAGCTCCTCTATGCTGGCCTTGGACCAATCGCCTTCTGAAACTCCGGTCCCGCGTTTGTCATAGATAAAAGTGGTATAACCTCGTTTGGCAAAGAGTTGCGCCTCGGCCCGGGCAGCACTCCGGTCCGAATTACCAGAAGAAGTAACAATAACCAGGGCTTTTTTGGTGTCTTTTGGTGGATAGTAAATAGTGCCATTTAGTTTCAGATCATTAGTTTCAAAACTTACGTCCTCAGCAGTTGAGATCTGCTTACTACTTGCTAAAGATTTAGAGAGCGTATATTGGATTTTCATTGTATCCACAGTTAGTGTACCCCTGAGTTCAGAATTATTATTCGCCCATAAATTTTTAAACGAATAGGTATAAAAATCGCTTTGTAATTTAAAATTAATTGAATCGTTTTTTACTTCAAGCTCCCTAAAAGGGATGCGATTCGCGTTTTGTTCCAGGCTTGAAAAAAAGGCTTTCCAGACTGTAGAATCTCGTTCCATCTCAAATACAATTGAATCTTCAAAACTACCTTTTTTAAAAATGCCTATATATTTGCCACTTCGCTCAGATAATTCTGGCTTCGAATTATTGGTACAGGATATTATGACCAGGGTCATTATTAAATAAAGGAATTTTCTCATGAATAATAATTGCTTAACTGATAGAAACTGATTTCTTTTTTCTGCCTTCTATGCTATACACCATAGGAAGTTTATTCCCAAGATGTTTAATCCTGTACTTTCCTGGTTCAGATTCAATGGTGAATTTAAAACAATTGTATGGGGAATAATCATATTCTTCAAACTTAGTAACCTCAATTCCATTTTTTATCAGGCTTTTAATTACTTCTCCCAGACCATGATTCCACATTACGTAATCCAATTTAATATCAGCTTCCCTGTTAGCATATGTTCCCGTTTCAGTTTCTACAATGGGTCCGGAGTTAAAATACCTGTATGCTACCTTACTAAATTCATTGTCAAACATCCAGACTACAGGATGAAATTCTACGAAAATAAGTCTGCCACCAGGTTTTAAAAAACCAGAGACAATTTGCCCCCATTTGTTAATATCAGGCAGCCATCCTATAGTGCCATAAGTCGTATAAACAATATCAAATTCCTCGTTTAAATGGTTGGGAAGATCATAAATATCACAGCAAATAAAGTTAGCGTCTATTTTTGTTTTCATAGCTAACTCTCGGGCGTTGTCGATTGCTTTGTCCGAAAGATCAACCCCGGTAACCCTGGCGCCAAGCCTTCCTAATGACAGCGTATCCTGTCCGAAATGACACTGTAAATGTAAAATACTCTGACCTTTTATATCCCCCAGAATATTTAATTCAATGCTTTTAAGTGATGTCTCGCCATCGAAGAATCCTTTCATATTATAGAAATCAGATTCTATATGAGTGTCTGTTTTACTATTCCAGGAGGCCTTATTTATTTTGATATAATCAGATTTCGAATCCATGTCCAATTAGCCGCTTATTATTAGTTTTGGAAGGTATTGTTCTTTTGTAATTCTGTAGTACAAAGAGTCTTCAATACCTTTGCAGTTATCATTTTTCCAGTAGTCCATTGAAAGTTTTTCCAGAACTTTTATGGAAGCTTTATTTTGTCTGGCAACCCTGCCAATTATCTCGTTTAAATTTAGCTCCTTAAAGCCATAGACAAGGCATGCATGTGCAGCTTCTGTGGCATAACCTTTGTTCCATTCTCTCCTAAAGAAACGAAATCCTATATCGACCAAATTTTGCTCATTGAATTTTAGTCCGCACCATCCAATAAAGGAATTGGAGGCTTTTGTAATGACAGCCCATCTGCCAAAGCTGTTTTTTTCATAATCCTTGTAATTAAGAAGAAATTCCCTGGCCTTTTCAATAGTTTCAAATGGGGGGTCGCCTGTATATTTAATAACCTCAGGGTCCGAATTTAGTTCCCAAATATTTTCGGCATCATTTAGAACAAACTCTCGGAGCAATAATCTTGGAGTTTCTATTAAGGGTTTTACTGGACGATTCATTCCTTTAACAATTTTATCACAAGCCCAATTTGTCCTAAATGGTAGATGTCGTGGTGCAACATGCCTTCAACAGCAAAGGAATAACGGTAAGAGCCCTTAAAATCTGTATCGTAATAGAGCTCATCTAAAAATTCATCATCCTTGCTTTGCAGGAGTACTATTACTTCTGAAAGGCTGTTATGATATTCTTCCTGAAGTTTTTCCCAGCCAATAGATTCCAATTCCGGGTTAGGAGGCCAATTTTCATGACTATCCGTAGTTAAGCTACCCTTTCCGGTTTTGATTTTCAAAATTATATCTTTTCTCCAACTGGTTAAGTGAGCCATTAATTCGGCAATACTATGAACATTAGGCAATGGACGTTTAAATGCCTCTTTTGCCGTAATTGCTGCAAGTTTTTTATCAAAGGTTTCTCCTACCCAGGGCTTTCCATTTTGAAGTTGATTTAACTGCCTGATTATTGCATTAATTTGCATCTTCATTATAAAATGGCTTATATTTTATTTGCTGTCATTAGTTCTTTGAACTGGTCTTAAAACTTGTTCCTTCTTTTTATGTTATAATTCCGAGGGGCTCGGTTTCTTTCCAGTTGCCCCGGGTAAAATCGGGGAAGTACTGCGGAGCACCTTCATTAGCTACTGAGAGTTCACTTAAAGGTGAAACTGCACTCCAGAAACAACCTTCATAGACATTTTGATCAAGGGGTAAGCCATTTCTAAGACATTCAATAATGCGGTAGACCATCATGCCATCCATGCCACCATGGCCACTTTCACTGGTAGTAGAGGACAAGCGCTTGTATAACGGATGATCATATTTTTCGTAAAGTGTCGCCAGTTGTTCGCCCTGTACCCATTGATGATGACTCTCTGTTATGCCTTCGATACCACCTTCTAAAGCCACTCGGGTTGGAAAACCAGCCAAAATTCCTTTTGTACCCTGTATTAAGTTAAGTCTGGAATAGGGTCGGGGACTGGTTTCATCCCATTGCACCATAATTGTTCGTCCGAGACTTGTCTTAATAATTGAGGTGTTCATATCACCCCCCTTATAATCCAGTTGATTCCATTTATGGTCCGGAGGATAATTTTCTTTTGCATAAAGAGCACGACCTCTAGCCGGAGTGGAATATGAAACCAAACTTTTAAATGTGTCCTCTTTACGACCCAGATTCATGTATTGTGCTACCGGGCCAAGGCCATGAGTAGGGTAGAGGTTGCCGTTTCTCTTCGCATAATGGTAAGTACGCCAGGAACCTGTTCCGCGCTCAACCTCATCCATCTGTGTCCTTAAATCATGAATATAAGCTGCCTCCCCGTGTAATGGCTCCCCAACGAGCCCTAATCTGCACATATTTAAAAACAGTAACTCGTCACGGCCATAATTTACATTTTCCATCATCATGCAGTGCTTCTGTGTCTTTTCTGAGGTGTCTGCAATCTTCCAGAGCTCGGCAATACTAATAGCCAAAGGGACTTCAACAAAGGCATGCGCACCCTTATTCATCACTTCAATAGCCATTGGGGCATGATTGGCCCAGTTTGTGGCAATAAAAACCATATCGGGACGTACTTCTTCCAGCATCAATTTCCATTTGTCTTCGTGTCCGAAATAGGTGGCAACACCCTGATGTCTTTGGCCTTTGCCCATTTCAGCAACCACGGCAGCCCATTTAGTTGTAAGATCTTTGTTCAAATCACATATCGCAACTATTTCTGTCCCTGGAAGCGAGGCAGCAAATTGTAAATGAGCTGGTCCTCTGGCACCTACTCCTATTACCGCAACCCGAACGGTTTCCAACTTTGGAGCCGCAAAACCACCCATATAAATGGCGTTAGTGTCCCTGCTATTTTGGGCATGACCAGATATTGGCAAGATAGATGCTGCCGCAAGGCCAGCAGCAGATAGTGATGTCTTTTTAATAAAGTTTCTTCTGTCTATATTTTTCATCTGCAAGCTTTTAGAACTTAATAGGTAATTTACAGTTTTTTGATGAAATAAGGAATAACTTCGTTACAAACTAGGTGGGATATCAAATTTGAATTCAGGTCTTCAATATTAGATAAATTATTAAGGTATAACTGCCTATTTTATGACTGGAATACTTATAATTTACTCAACTATTAGTTAAATGTATTTATATTATCTAGTTAGAACGATTTATAGGGATACCTACACTGAAGGTCAATCTTAATTTGTCTATATTATTTACCCAGGATACGTCAAAATTAACTGGTCCCAGGAGTGATCTATAGGAGAAAGTTGCTCCTGCAGACAAAAGCATGCTTGTTTCTACGAGCTCTTGCCATTCTCCATCAGGTGAAAAGGCATCTTTTATATAGTCACTAAAATCATTAAAACCAACCGAGGCGATATTAAAATGCGGTGTAATAAATACTTTTTTTATTGGATTTAATTGAATGCCAAGATTTAGTTTAATGAATTGATTTACATTTAATTCATCCTGTCGTAGCCCGGAGAACAAATAACTTTTTTTATTTGGCGTTACCATATTTCCGCCTAAAAGGTATTTAGCGGCATAACCATATTCTGTAAAGGACACCTCATTGGATTGCAGTTGGTCCTCGAAAATAAAACCAAATGATGCACCTATAATACCACTAACCTTGGAATGAAAAGGAATTCGTTCTTCAAACTCCGCATTAATTTTTGTAAATCCGTTGGTACTTCCTTTCACATCACTAATGGTATTATCGCTAAAGGAAAGATTCACATCATTTAATAAAGACCTTCCTACTCTCGCATTAAAGAAAGTGCCCTGAGTAGAAAAGAAGACATCATTAAGTGTATTGCTTAAATAATGACCATAGACTTCTATATTGTTCGAAAAGTAATCTTTGAGTGAAAGAATATTATCTAGAATATCCGGATCAACTTTTGGCTTTATTTCGGTGTAATTATAGTTAATACCTAAACCCGCATAACTTTTTAAAGAGTTAATATTTTTATTTATCTCATTATCATATAAAAAGTATCTTGATTTCATATCATCTGTGGCGCTGCCACCTACGTAAACTTTTTGCGTTAATTGCTCTCCGTAAATTTCGGATCGCCACCACCATTCTTTCTGATCTCCAAAATTTTTCTGGTACTGTGTTCTAAAATGGGGTTGTTCTGCAACATCAAGGGTTAACAACAGCCTGGAAGACTCTCCTATAATATTTCTTCCTGTATAGTTTAGAATTAAGCCAACCCCTCTGAATGCATCATAGTGTAATGATCCATTTAGTTGATGTCTGGATTTTTCAAAACCGTTTATTTCAATTCCCAACTTATTATCCTGAATATAGGGAGCATAAGTAATTTGCCGAAAGAGATTAGTTCCCATGGCTCTGTCTATTCCTTCTTTAAGTGCCTCTGGCTCATATTTTTTATTTGTATCAATATTAGTTCGTGCTATAACAAGATTCAGATTATCCTCACTAATATTTTTGTAGATTATTGTATCCAATGTAATATCAGGTTCTGCATAAGGGAGTTCATGACTTCTTTTTGGATAATCCTTTAATTTTTCAGAAAGTGCCACTAAAGCCTCCTTGTTTTGCAATGTTGCAATTTTACCTTCTTCATAGATTTCTTTACTTTTTAAAAAATCGCCGGTAGAATAAGTTAAATGAGGAATATGATCTATAAGTATATCACATAATTTTCGATTCTCTGGATTTATTAGATTACTGGTTAGCATCCCGGTTTGAAACAAAATAGTAGCAATATTATCCAATTTTTCAATGGGTGCCATCCCACCACCAACATCACTTCCTATAATGATATCAGCTCCCATTTCTTTGGCAACATCCGTTGGGAAATTATCAAGTATGCCTCCATCCACTAAAAGCGTATTTTCATAGGGTACCGGTTTAAATATACTGGGAATAGACATACTTGCCCTCATAGCTACAAGTAAGGACCCTCCACTAATGATCACCTTCTTGCCATTGACAAGATCGGTAGCGATAGCTCTATATGGTATTGCAAGTTTATCAAAATCATTTATCCTGTAAACCGGATAGGTGAGCAATGACAAAAACTCCCTTAAGTTCTGATCATTTATTAATGCAGGGTCTATTTTAGGTTTTCCTTTCTTTAAATCTAAATTTACCAGATATCTCTTAAATTCACTTTTTTCTTCAACGCTAACGTCAGATAAAGAAATATTCCCACTTAAAAGTTTGTCCCAGTCGGCATTCATGGTAATATTGGCAATACTGTCGCCCGAATAGCCCATGGCATATAATCCACCAACTATGCTTCCCATACTTGTACCCACCACAAGATCAGGGACTATTCCTAAGGAATCAAGGGTTTGAATAAATGGAATATGCGCAATTCCCTTTGCACCTCCACCACTTAAGACCACCACAACTTTTGGCTTTTTCTCCTGTGCTGAAACAAAAAAAGGAGCTCCTGTTAAGAGGATAAGCAGGATAATTAAAAAGTATTTTTTATTCAAATTTTAAGATGTTTTCACCTGTGCAATTTTCAATATGATTTTTATCATTTCCTGTATATAAATCTTAGAATACCTTAGAAGGATTAAATGTATTCAAAAATATACTAACATGATAAAAAAAAGAATCCTTATTATGGGAGCTGCCGGCCGTGATTTTCACAACTTTAATACCGTATACCGGGACAATGAGAGCTACGAGGTAGTAGCTTTTACGGCAGCACAAATTCCTAACATTTTAAATCGT
>CBDTVT010000114.1:0-9264 GCA_965364275.1 uncultured Eudoraea sp.
ATAGGTTTTTTCACACCATTAAAATAATGGGCATTCATAATTGGATAAAGCGTTTCATTAATAAGTGTTGATTTTCCACTACCTGAAACACCCGTCACGGCAATCATTTTCCCCAAAGGGAATTTTACCGATACATTCTTTAAATTATTGCCTGTACAGCCTTTCAAACTTAAACTTTTTCCATTCCCTTTTCTCCTTGTATCAGGAATAGGAATTTCCTTTTCTCCTGTTATATATTGAGAGGTCATTGTATGTTGTTGAATGAGTTCAGCTGGAGTTCCTTCTGAGATTATCTCGCCTCCGTGTTTTCCTGCCTGTGGCCCTATATCAATCACATGATCTGCATTTTCAATCATATCACGGTCGTGTTCAACTACAATTACAGAATTTCCAATATCTCTAAGTGATTCCAATGATTTGATCAGGCGATTGTTGTCACGCTGATGCAATCCAATACTGGGTTCATCCAATATATATAGAACCCCTACCAACTGGGATCCTATTTGTGTTGCGAGCCTTATACGTTGCGCTTCACCTCCAGAAAGTGATTTTGAGCTACGGTTCAGAGACAAATAGTCAAGGCCCACATCTAACAAAAACTTAATCCTCGATTTAATCTCTTTTATGATCTCTTCGGCAATCTTTTTTTGATTTCCCTTTAGTTTGGAATCAAGTTGATCAAAAAAACGGGCGAGATCAGAAATATCCAGTTGACACAATTCTGCTATATTCCTATCCTCAATTTTATAATAAAGTGATTCTATTTTTAACCTTGAACCATTGCAAGTGGGGCAGGTTCTTTTATCCATAAAATCTCTGGCCCAACGCTTAATTGATGTAGAATCTGCCTGATGGTACTGGTTTTTTATAAAATTTGCAATACCCTCATAGTCTATGTGGTATAGTCTTTTTACACCAAGGGTTTTAGAATCAACTTCAAACTGTTCAGAGCCTCCATATAGAATAGTCTTAAGTGCTTCCTCCGGAATTATTGATATGGCATCCGTAAGTTCAAATTCATATCGTTTGGCTATTGTTTCTAATTGCTTAAATGCCCATGAATTTTTATACTCACCAAGGGGTGCAATGCCACCTGATTGTATGGATAATTTTTTATTCGGAAAAATTTTATTCTCGTTTACTTCGAAGACATGCCCCAGGCCATTGCAATCGTTGCACATGCCTTTAGGAGAATTAAAGGAAAATGTATTTGGCTCAGGTGAAGGATATGAAATACCGGTAGTAGGGCACATTAAATCCCTGCTGAAATATCTTGGAACTGCTTCACCTTCTTCAAGAACCATTAAGACATTATCGCCACTATACATGGCTGTATTTATTGATTCGGAAAGTCTTTTATTCAAATTTTCACTATCATCTATTTTCAGACGGTCTATGACGATTTCAATATCATGGGTTTTATATCTATCCACCTTCATTCCTTTGGTGATATCCATAATTTTACCATTTACCCTTACTTTCACGAAGCCTTGCTTTCCAATTTGCTCAAAAAGTTCGCGATAATGTCCTTTTCTAGATTTAATTACCGGGGCCAGGATGCTGATCCTTTTGGTAAAATAACTTTCGTTAATAAGCTCTTTAATCTTATCATCGCTATAGCTTACCATTTTTTCGCCTGTATTATAGCTATAGGCATCAGAGGCCCTGGCAAACAATAACCTAAGAAAATCGTAAACTTCAGTAATTGTTCCCACCGTAGAACGCGGTGATTTTGAAGTGGTTTTCTGTTCTATCGCGATAACCGGAGACAGCCCATCGATTTTATCTACGTCGGGACGCTCAAGTCCTCCCAAAAATTGTCTTGCATAAGAAGAAAAGGTCTCTATATAGCGACGCTGGCCTTCAGCGTAAATAGTATCGAAAGCCAATGAAGATTTGCCACTTCCTGAAAGCCCGGTTATTACAACCAGTTTTTCTCTTGGGATGGTTACGTCAATATTTTTTAAATTATGAACGCGTGCTCCCTTGACTTCAATATTCTCCTCGTAATTTATCATTGAATTAGACAAAGTTGCAAAGGTACGTTTTTGACGACTAAAAAGGAAGCGTGGTTTATTTTGATTTTGTTAAAGGCTTGTAAATACGCCATTGCAAATCGCCTTCTTGGTGTCCAATTAAAACAAAAACAATGATACTATACCGCTTCCTTATCTTGCTGATATTTCCTTCGTCGTTTAGGCAATTGATGCGTATGTAATTTATTGGAGATTAAAGATTTAATAGAATTGTTGGAAAAATATGTATTCCACAATTCAATAACACTAATTGAACTAGTATGAATAAAATTATTTAAAGGTCCGGCATTCGCTATTATGTCTTTTGTATCTAATGACATTAATTGAATTGTATGAAGGTTAAAATAAAGGCCGTAGTTCCGCTTTATGTCGTAAATAATCCATTGTCTGTCGCTGTAATTAGACCTAAAGTGTTTTGATACAAGAGGTAATATGTCAAACTCGGGTTCCACAATAATAAAATGAACACCATCTGTAGAGACATTAAATTTCATAAATGCCTCCATCTGGTTTTTTTTCTTACTCACTATATTTGCCAAATGATTTATCCTAAAAACCATATCATCGGCTAAATCTATGTGATTGGGTGATCCTTTAGCTACTATTTTTTGAATATATGAATAAAGCAATTGTTCAATACCAGCTGTCTCACTTAAAAAAGCAAAATAAATATTCTTCATTGCGTTATTACTTCTTTGGCTAATACCATTCCATACCCGCTTAGCTTTATGCACTTGTGTTAAAATAATTTGTGTTTCAGTAAACAAGCCTTTTTGAACCTGACTTTTTCTTTGAATGTCAGCAACATTTATTTTTTGCTCAAATGCAACAAATATTGAGGTTAAAAACCCATTGAAACTCCCATCGTACAGTAATATTTTTTCTCTTTCCATAACTTTTAGAATAGGCTTAATTGTTTGTTAATTGATTTCTTGGATATATTCTTTGATACCTTCTGTTTAATCTTTGACAGCCTCTTTTCTTTTTTGGCTTCTCTATTGCTGCTTACATAAAAGCTGTCATTTAATCCTCTTTGAGCCCATAGGCCAAGTTTTTTAGTAATAATCTCATCTAACATAACTAAGTTCATTTGTATATATTCCAAAAATATGGAAAATATCCTAAATTAGGAAATATTCCTAAAATATTTTGGATATAATCCAAATTTTGTATATTTGATAATCCTGAATAGGGAAATTTTTCTAAATAAGATAAGGCGAAGTATTATTTAATGGTTTGATAGATAAGAAAACGGTTTTAAACATAAGTATAGGGCGGAAAAAACAGGAAAATAGCAATGGAAAATGAACTTACTATAAAAAGATTTATTGAGATAAGGCGGGATTTGGGATATACACAGGCTGAATTTGCAGGTATGCTGGGAATTCCTAATACTACTGCCGATATAGAACGCGGACGTACCAAACTTTCTGGCAAGGTTGTCGTTGAAATGTTAAAACAATTTAATGTAAACCCACTTTGGTTATTTGGCGATAGTAACAATCAACATTTAAATTATTCGGGGACCAGTGTTATCCCAAAAGTTGTAACGGTGGATTCTTCGGATAATGACAATATGGTTTTGGTAAATGCAAAGGCTGCCGCGGGTTATCCTCAAAATATTCAGGACACAAGTTGGTACAAACAATTACCTGCCTTTGATCTCCCACTTCCTGAATTCAGAAATGCTACCTACAGGGGCTTTCAGGTTGAAGGTGATAGTATGTTACCTAATCTGCAGCCTGGCGAATGGGTATTAGCTAAGGCAGTGGAGGGGCTGGATGATATAAATCCCAATAAGATTTATGTAGTGGTACTACACGATGCTGTACTCGTTAAAAAGATTGAGAAATTGCCTGGAAATTCAAAGATGCTTTTGATTTCACTTAACGAAATCTATCCACCTTATGAAATAGAATCGGAGCAGATACAGGAACTTTGGCAGGTAAGCAGCAAAATAACTTTTGGGGTAGATGCTACAACAGAAAAAGGCTTGCTAAGGCAATTGCAGGAATCTATGGAAGAGTTAAAAAACCAACTAAGGAAATAATTTTTCAAAAACGGGATTAAAATTTAAGAAAGAATCGTTAATCCAAAACTTCTAAGGTTTAAAAACCTATTGCCGTATCATCTCCTCGTTTATCTGCACCTCCTTCAAGGCTGCCATCCGGTAAAACCAGTATAGCATCCACTTTTCCCAGGATAGGTGTGGGTTTCTCATTAATATGGTAACCTTTAGATTTTAACTCAATTTTCAGCGCATCTGTAAATCCTTCTGTCTCAAAAACGATATGATCCGGTAGCCACTGGTGATGGAATCTAGGTGCGTTTACAGATTCCTGCATACTCAAATTAAATTCATAAGTGTTTAGAATTGTCTGTGCAACGGCTGTAATTATTGTAGATCCCCCCGGAGAACCGACAACCATCCAAAGATCACCTTCTTTTTCAACAATAGTTGGGGTCATTGAGCTTAGCATTCGTTTCTCGGCTGCTATACTATTGGCTTCAGCTCCAATAAGTCCAAACATATTGGGCACCCCCGGTTTAGCGCTAAAATCATCCATTTGATTATTCAGAAAGAACCCTAATTCATCACAATAGAGTTTTGAGCCATATGCCCCGTTTAAGGTTGTAGTAACAGAAACAGCATTTCCCATCTGGTCAACAATGGAATAATGAGTAGTCTCACTGCTTTCTATAATTTCCACTGTACCGTGCTGCACTTCGCTAGAGGGAGTGGCCGCATCAAATGAAAAATTTTCCATACGAGATTGTAAATACTGCTTGCTTAATAAAACATCAAGAGGAATAACTACAAAATCCGGATCGCCCAGGAAGAAGTTCCTGTCGGCGTAGGCACGCCTTGCCGCCTCAGTAAACAACTGAATAGATTTAGCAGAATTATGGCCAAAGTCTGAGATGTCATAAGATTCAATCATCTTAAAGATTTGATTTATAGTTACCCCGCCGCTACTCGGGGGGCTCATTGAAATTATCCTTAAGTCCTTGTAATTGAATACAATAGGCTGTCTCCATTTGGCCTCATACCTCGCCAGATCTTCCTCAGTCACATAACCTCCTTTTTCCTGAATAAATCTTGCCAGTATTTTGGCAGTTTCTCCTTTGTAGAATTCATCCCTTCCGTTGATTGCTATTCTCCTTAAAGTATTGGCCAGGGCAGGATATCTTAATGTGTCTCCTGCATCACATTTATTGTAAAACAAAGTATTTTCTCCATTCACACTTCTAATCTGATCCCAATACTTATCTAGCCTGTCGGCCTGCTTTGCAGTTACCTCAACCCCCTGATCAACCAGTTTTATAACCGGGTCTATGATATCTTTTATAGGCAAAGTGCCAAATTTATTATGCACTTCAAATATTCCGGCTATAGTTCCGGGAACTCCTGTTCCGGTCGCTCCGAGGGTACTCTTTCCCGGAATAACATTACCCAGAGAATCCAGATACATATCTTTATGGGCCGCCATTGGAGCCTTTTCACGATAATCAAGCGCTCCTATATTGCCATCATTTTTGCGGTAAACCATAAACCCACCTCCGCCAAGATTACCGGCAAATGGATAGGCCACTGCTAATGCAAGTTCTGTTCCAACCATAGCATCAAAAGCATTCCCTCCTTTTTGAAGTATGGCTATTCCAATCTTTGAAGCCTCTTTACGTGCAGATACGACCATGGCATTTTTACTTACCACACCAGTTGGTTGAGGGGGTTGTTTTTTACATTGTGTAAAAAGGATAAGCGCAAAAAGAAGAATTAGTATTCGCATATTGATGTATATTTTTGTTGGGAAAAAGCCACAAGTTCATTAAAAAACTCTGTAAATTCTACTTCAAATGCTTCGTAGTTTTCTTCAAGATCAAGAATGGCAAAATTCATTTTACTTTTATTATTGGTTCTTCTGTTCATCCCACTTAAAACTCTGCCTATTCCTTCCATTTTTGCATAATTGAGGAGCCAATTATCACTTATCATATAAGGGATCATTCGTTTAGTGCCATCCGGCAGAATCGTGATGTTATCCTCCAGTAAATCATAAAATTTATCTACAAAAATATCCAAAGGAGTTTCCGAATATTGCTTCCAGTTTTTCGCTAAAAAATGATCATAAAAAATATCGACTATTACCCTGCTGTAGTGGCTATAATTCTGGTGCAATCTTTTACTGCTCACCCTGGGTATAGGATGTGCGTCTGTATAAGTGTCTATTTCACGATGCAATAAGATTCCTTTTTGTATTCTATCCGGAAGGTGTTTGTATTTATTTCCTCTTATGCTGTCCGCAATGAAATTTCCTATGGTTATTTCATCATCTCCAAAGGATAGATATATATGTGCTAAAAAATTCATTCACCACGAATATAATCTTCGCAGCTGAATTTACAAATTAGGAGCGCATGATAATTGCTAAGACATGTATATTTGCAAAAACTATTTAAAATTCTATGACATTAATAAAATCTATTTCAGGCATAAGAGGTACCATAGGCGGAAAGCCCAACGATAATCTCACTCCCATTGATACCGTAAAATTTGCAGCAGCTTACGGCACATGGTTAAAAAGTTATTCCAAATCGGATAATTTAAAGGTAGTTGTAGGAAGGGATGCCCGGCTATCCGGCGAAATGATTCAGAATTTAGTTGTTTCTACTTTGGTAGGACTGGGAATAGATGTTATAGACCTTGGGTTGTCTACCACGCCTACCGTGGAAATAGCGGTTCCGCTGGAAAAGGCGAATGGGGGTATTATACTTACGGCGAGTCACAATCCAAAACAATGGAATGCATTAAAACTGCTAAATGAAAAGGGTGAATTTCTTGATGCCGCGGAAGGTGCAATTATTCTTCAATTGGCCGCAAAGGAGGATTTCATTTTTGCTGAAGTAGATGAACTTGGAACGATTACCAGCAATGACGCCTATATAGATATACATATTGATGAAGTTCTTAATTTACCATTAGTTGACGCAGATACCATTAAAAAAGCCAAATTCAAGGTGGTAGTGGATGGTGTAAATTCTACAGGAGGTATTGCCATCCCTAAGCTACTAGAGAGTCTGGGTGTTGAAGTTATAAAGCTATACTGCGATCCTACGGGTCATTTTCCACATAATCCTGAACCTTTGAAAGAACATTTGGGAGATATCTGTGAGCTTGTGATAAAGGAAAAAGCTGATTTTGGAATAGTAGTTGATCCGGATGTTGATCGTTTGGCATTCATTAGTAATGATGGGGAAATGTTCGGCGAAGAATACACCTTAGTGGCTTGTGCAGACTATGTACTGGGCAAAACTCCTGGAAACACAGTTTCCAATTTGTCCTCTTCCAGAGCATTACGGGATATCACGGTAAAGCATGGGGGTTCATATACTGCGGCGGCCGTTGGCGAAGTAAATGTGGTTGCCCAAATGAAGGCCATTAATGCGATCATTGGAGGAGAAGGGAATGGAGGGATTATCTACCCCCAAAGCCATTATGGAAGAGATTCCTTAGTAGGCACAGCCCTATTCTTAATGCTAATGGCAGAACACGGGGGGACGGTAAGTGACCTACGGAAAAGTTATCCTGCCTATTTTATGAGTAAGAAAAAGATTCAGCTTACACCAGAGCTCAATGTTGACGAGGTGTTATTGCAAATGGCTGAAAAATATAAGGAGGAAAATCAGTCCACGATAGATGGTGTTAAAATCGATTTTGCGAATTCCTGGGTTCACCTGAGAAAATCGAATACAGAGCCAATTATCAGGATTTATACTGAAGCTCCCAGTCAGACTGAGGCCGATGATCTTGCACAAAAAGTAATAAAGGAAATAGAGGAGATTACATCTCCAATTTAATTAGAGCTCTGTTTGTGGAGCTTTGTCGCTATGCTTCCACCGTCGGTGGGTCCACAAATAATGCTCGGGGCGTTCTTTTATCTGCTGCTCGGTGAGCCTGAGAAACTTCTCGGTGATCTCATCCTTCTTGGTACTTTTTCCATGGGTGGTAATTGGTATAAACTCTGCATTGTAATAGCCTCGTTTCACTTTGGAAACTTTTAAAAATAATACGGCTAAGTCTAATTTTTGCGCCAACGCCTCCGCTCCATTAAAAACAGGCACCTTAGAACCCATAAAAGAACTCCAATATTGAGCTTTATTGGCCATAGGGGATTGATCACTTACCATCCCATAAACACCCCTAATCGATTGTTGTTCGTTGCGAATGACTGTTTTAACCGTTTCTCGTTGCTCTATGGGAGTAGTATTCCATTTTGCTCTCAATTTTTTTATTAAACGATCGAAATAGACGTTCCCAATTTTTTGATATACTGCATATCCTTTAGACGTGATATAATTATTCATACTCACATTCCATTCCCAGTTGGCATAATGTGAACAGACGACCAGGATACTTTTCTCTTTTTCGATCTCATTAATCACCTCAATATTCAGCACATTATACCGTTCTTTTACTTGTTCTTTGGAAAGATGCATAGTTTTTATCATTTCCAAAAATAGATCACATAAATGCCTGTAGA
The DNA here is from genome assembly GCA_965364275.1 of uncultured Eudoraea sp. Lineage (GTDB taxonomy): Bacteria > Bacteroidota > Bacteroidia > Flavobacteriales > Flavobacteriaceae > Eudoraea. Next base: position 8,579 of record CBDTVT010000114.1, read on the forward strand.
ATCGTTTGCGAAGCAGAATTAACTCCTCTTCTGATTTCTCTGGAAAGGTCAATTTTAAATTGTCTCTAACCACTTTTTTCCGATAACCTATAATACGGTATACCAAAAAATAAACTATATCGGAAAAAAAATAGAACAACCTATAAGGGAGTATAGATATGAACCACAAAATAGGAAAGGCAATAATATAAACCAGAAGTTGCATGCACAAAATAAATATGGGCAAATATAGCTATATTTGGCGCTTAATTAAATTGATATTTTTATGAATATGCATCTTGCAACGATTGCAATAATGGCTGTAAATGTTTTGATATCCCTCAAAGGTTTTAACGATGTTATGTTTTTTGATCGCTATAAGTTTGCAATAGGGGCTATAAAGGCAGGGCAGCGTGATAGAATAGTAACTTCAGGATTTCTTCATGTAGATTTTTCCCATCTCTTCATGAATATGTTTACCTTATATTTCTTTGCCCCGGTTGTAATTAACTGGTTTGGCTGGGAAAAATTTTTAATTATTTATTTCGTTAGCCTGATAGCCGGAAGTTTACTAGCCTTGTTTTTTCATAAAGATGAACCTTTTTATAGCGCTGTGGGAGCAAGTGGTGCTGTAACCGGAATATTATATGCGGCGATATTATTACAACCTGATATGCAGCTGGGAATTATGTTTATACCAATTCCTA
>CBDTVT010000115.1:0-9170 GCA_965364275.1 uncultured Eudoraea sp.
GAGCGATAATTGAGATGATCCCCAACAAATTTGTAAAATCCTAAACTCTGCTTTTTTTATTAAAAAAGTTCCTGACCAAGGCTTTGACCTGATTTTCGGTCATACTATCTACTTTCTCTACAGTCTTAACTTTTAATGCCAGGGTTTTATAGTTTTCGTTTAATTCCTTGTAAAATTTGTCATTTGTATCTGCAGGACCAAAAATTGCTATGGCTTCTGCATCTTCCATTGCCTTTGCCAATTCCTTAAAATACAATTTCAATTGATGTTTCTCTCTTTCCAAATATTTGCTATCCTGTACTACATCTTGAGGTCCCCATTTGGTCTTAGAGCGCGCTCCACCTTTTGGATGAAAGAATTCAATTTCTGAATTAATAGTCCTAAATCTAACATCTTCATTTTTTAAGGTTACCAAATGTGCCTTTTCTTTATCTAACCAAATTCCTATTTTCTTCATGGATATATTATTATTAATTAGTATTGACTTTATGGTTCAGAATTATAATGACTATATAAAACTAAATCCAAACTATGACTTGTCATATGATGTTGATCAGTCGGTATATGGGAGAATAAGAAAGGGTATATTGATATTAAAACTTACTTTCTCAAGAACTGGTTCGCGGGTTAATTTCTCTAAAAAACCGTGTTGGTAATGAATCATGACCAGCATATCTATACCCAATTCATCAATAAAATCTGTAATTGCCCTGGTTTTATTGGCAAAATCGGGCATCCAATGAATAGAATGTCTTATATCTCCCAAATACTCTCTAAGGGTATATAAATTGGATTTCTGAACCGGGCTTAGTCTTTCTTCTTCATTTATATGAACAATACAAACAGATGAATCACAATATGAAGCGAATGTTCGAAGAGGTTGCAGGACTTTAGCATTGTAATTCTTCTTATAGTCTGTAGCAAAAGCAATCTCTTTAGGTAACACAAATTCCATTTCCCCTGGTATGGTTAATATTGGACAATCCTTAATAGCGTTTATGGATTTGATCACATTACTAGCTAAAAAAATGGATTTGGCCCCGGTCTTCCCTTTATTACCCATAACAACAAGATCTGCATTTGTTTCTTTAATGGCCCGCTGTAACGCATCAGTTAGATTTTCGTTTTTTGAATGAATCCCAAAATGATGTTTACTATTCGCGGTATCAAGATTAATTCTATGCAAAAAAGCATATAAACCCTCCATAGACTCCTCCCCCAGTTGCTGCAATAAACTTAAGTTTCGCCCTGCAGCCTGGCAATTACTTTTTAGCGGGGTATGCTCAGTATAAGCATTGAGAATATGGAATGAACAATTATGATTTTCAAACAATTGTGTAGTGTAAAAAAGTGCATTGTAGGCATTGTTGGAAAAATCTGTGGCTATAAGAATATTTTTCATTGAAATTTCAGATTTACATTACGGAATGACCATAAAAGGGATGCTAACATGAAACCCTATTTTTTTAATAACTGGTTCTATAAAAAGACTTTCCAAAAAGGTGTGTTTGTTCTGGATCATTGCCAACATGTTCATCTTGTTTTTTAGTTGGAAATTATTTATTCCTGTTATGATTTCCTGATTTGGGAGGTCATGGAACAAATGGGCGTTTTTTTCCAATATTTTTTTCAGTTTGGCCTTATTTTGCGATTGACTTTCCGTAAGATCATATCCGCTTGAAATATGAATGACTTCAATACTAGAATTGTGTATTTCGGATAAATTAAGAAGACCCTCTAATTGTTTTTTACTGTATTCAACTTCATAGTCTGTTGGAAAGAGTATTTTTTTGGGTGTTTCAAATTGAAAATCCGCTGGTATTGCAATCACAGGGCAGGTAGCTTTTTTAATAACGTGTACCGTATGTGTGCCCAGGAAAATTTCTTTTGCTCCGGTTGCTCCCTGAGTACCCATAATAACCAGATCTGCTTCTTCACTTGCAACCATTGCTGATACCTCATCAACAAGGATATTGAAAGCAGAATGTGGTATTATTGTGTGTTTTGGATTCTTGAACTCCTTTTCAACTTGTTTTTTCAGTTCTTCCAGTTGATTTATTGATTCTGATTGGTAAATATCTCCCAAGCCAATCTGACCGGGGCTATGTAACAAATATTCTGTTTGGTAAATAGCCGGCGTATAAGTATTCAAAAGATAAAAAGTTGCCTCCTCATCCTTTAAGAGGTTCATAGCATAAGAGATAGCATTATATGCGTTGTAGGAAAAATCGGTAGGAAGGATTATTTTTTTCATCGGTACATATTTTAAATGTTAACGGGACAGATTTTGTAAAACCAAAAATGGTATTTTTATGTGTAAACCTATTTTTTCAATAGTGGATTGATGCAACATTTGCTCAAGATGTGAATGTCTGGAATTGAGCATTATCAGAAGGTCTATTTCTTTATGCACAATATATTTTGTGATTGCTATGGTTTTATCCTTCCCTTCTGTTGTTTCAAAAAACAAGTTTGCTTTGTACAAACATTCTTTTAAAAATCGCATATTGTCTTCCTGCCGAAGCGAAAGTTTCTTATTAGAATCTATATAAAGCATATGAATGGATGACCTGAAGGAACCAGTTAGTTCACACAATAGTTTTAATTCCCTCCTTTTGTGAGGCACTAAATAATCTGAAGGAAACAAAAGTTCTTTTGGCGGATGGTATTTGTAATTTTCGGGAATGGCCAGTACAGGACATTGTACGTATTTCAAAACCTGAATAGTCTTACTTCCGAAGGTTATTGTTCTATCATTAGTTTCGCCCCTTGTGCCCATTATCACAATATCCGCATTCTCCATATTTATAAGATCATTGATCTCATCTGTAAGTGTTCCAAAGCCTGAAATTGATTTGAATTTATGTTTTGGATTAGGTGAATACTCAAATATGTCCTTTTTAATTTTTGCTAGTTGTTTTTCAGAATTCTTATAGGTTACCTCCTTTAGCTCGTCCAGCTTACTTCGCTCAACTACGCGGTCTTGTTGATATACCTGATCAGCGTATGCGTGTAAGATAAAAAAGTCACATCTTGTATATTTGAATATTTGACAGGCATATTTGAGTGCATTAAATGCATTTTTAGAAAAATCTGTGGGCACTACAACTTTCCTCATAATCAATTTATCTTAATAACCGTACTAAAATTAATACTAAGCAAGACAAGAAACCATGACATTAATCAGTTACTGAACTTTATAACTTTTCTAAATTAGCAACATGTAATTTTAAGAAAATGAAACAAAATTTTGAAAAAATAACAGCAGGCAATGTTCCTGTCCTTGTAGATTTTTATGCAGATTGGTGTGGGCCTTGCAAAATGCTTGCACCCATCCTTAAACAGGTTAAAGAAGAATTGGGAGATAAAATCAAAATTATAAAGATAGATGTGGATAAAAATCAATCTATTGCTTCTAAATATCAGGTCAGGGGTGTTCCAACAATGCTGCTATTCAAAGATAAAAAGCAATTATGGAGACAATCAGGCGTTTTACCAAAAGATGAAATAATTAAAATTGTCGAATCCTTTAGTTAATTGTACCACAACTATAAGATAGCTTTCCAGTATGGCTTTTTTCTTGAAATTAATCAAGAACTAAGCGATGCAATAATTTTAGTCATTCATCACTCATGCAATACCAAAAATGGGATATCTGTATGGTAACTAATTTCTTCTACAGCAGGCCTAAACAGAATTCGTTGAAAAAAGTTTAGATTTTTAGCCACCATGGCCACGAGATCTACATCCCTGCTTTCAACGAAACACTGAATGGAAGTCTCCAATTTGGAACCGGTTAAGGAATGGAAACTATGGTCAATACCTCTCAGGTAATCATGTAAGAACTCTTTATTACTCAATTGTTCTTCACTCAACATTTCATCTTTTTTAGAAATATGAACAACTCTTAATACAGAATTGTTCATTGTTGCCATCTCAATTAGATTGTCCAGGACTTTAATATCATAGGCAATATGGTAATCTGTAGGGAAGGCTATTTCTTTTGGTGTTTTAAAGGCGCTATTTTCGGGCACTGCCAGTAAGGGACATTTTACTTTAGTAATCACATCACCTGTATTACTTCCCATTGAAACTTTTTTAAGTCCGGATGCACCTTTAGTACCCATTATTATAAGATCAATCTTTTTGTCCTCCACTTCCCTCTTAATACCATCCACAAAAAAGTCATACTTTGCAATGGAAACAAAGGAATGTAATGCATTTTTGTGATGTTCTGCAATATACTTTAAAAGTTTTTTAAGGTCTTTTTTACTCTCAGTTAAAACAGTTTCCTTAAGCAGGACCGAAGTGCCCCTAACTGAAGACCCGGCTCCTGAATACGGGGGTATAGGGTTGATGTGAATGATGTGAAAAATACATTTGGTTTTTTTGAATAATTCAAGCCCGTAATTAATTGCATTACGTGAATTTTTGGAAAAATCTGTCGGGATTAAAATACGTTGCATTGCAGTCTGATTTGTTAAAGAACAAAACTACGATCACCAAATGAACCATAAAATGATTATCATCATGTACACCACTTTTTCAATATCAAAAAATCTAATAAGGAATCTTTTGTAACCGATCCATATCTAAAATTTTAATGTCTCTATCCTTGATCTCAATTATACCCTCTTTTTTAAAAGCAGATAAGGTTCTAATCAGAGTTTCAGTAGCCATTCCGGCAACACTTGCAAGGTCACTCCTTAAGACGTGAATATTTCCAGCTTCATCCTCCTGCAACTTTTCGGCGAATTTAAGCAAGGTAGACGCAGTTTTTTTACGCACAGAACCGTATGCCATTTGCAACAACTGTTCTTTGATTTGTGAAAGGTTTTCGGATAAAAGCTGTAATAGCTCCATTACCAATTCTCCATTTTGCTTCAAAACCATTTTTAATTGATCCTTATGAAGGCCAATTAGGACAGAATCCTCCATGGCAGTGGCATATTCCTGATATGGTATATTCTTAGTGAAACTGGTAAACCCGAAAAAATCATCTGCTTTGTAAATTCCAGTGATCAACTCTTTCCCCTGTTCATCCAGTTTGTGAGTTTTGGCATTCCCCTTTATTACCAAATACACCAAATTTGAGTTGTCACCCTCCCTGTAAATTGAATCACCCAAATGAAACCTAAATTCCTCTCCGTTGTCATCAATAAAATTCTTTAACTGATGAATACTCTTAACCCGGGCTTCACTTGCTAAATCATTGTATAACCTTTCTTGTTGCGCTTCTTTAAGAATGCTCAACTTGGCTATCCTGCTTTCAATGGCTCCAATAAGTTCCGATTCTTCAAACGGTTTAGTCAGGTAGTCATCCGCACCCATTTCCATTCCCAGTCTAACATCCTTTCGTTCTGTTTTAGCAGAGAGAAATATAAAGGGGATTGACTTGGTATTATTATCTTCGGACAGGGCGGCTAAAACACCATATCCATCTAATTTTGGCATCATTATGTCGCATATGATAACGTCTGGCTGACTAGCTTTAGCTACCAAAACTCCCTTTTCCCCGTCAGGGGCAGTAAGGACTTTGTAATTTGATAATTCCAATAATTCTGCCGTACTCTCCCTTAAAGTCGTGTCATCTTCAATTAATAAAACTTTTTTGATCATAATAGTAGCTATTACTGTTCAAAAAGAACCCCTTGGCTTAAAACAAAATTTGCTAGTATTCTTCGCCATTACTATTAATAGGCAGTACCAATGTGAATTTACTCCCTTTGTTTTCCACACTTTTAAAGCTAATATTCCCTCCCAGGTTCTCAATATGTGTTTTGACGATATTAAGGCCAATTCCGGTACCCTGAGTCAGCAGTACATTGTCTGCCCTGAAGTACAGGTTAAATATGTGCTTTTGATCCTCTTTTGGAATACCGATTCCCTTGTCTATTACATGGAAGCGAATGTCATCGTTATTAATATCAATTTTTAAGTCTATTTCAGTTTCTTCCGGAGAATACTTAATGGCGTTATGCAATAAATTGGTTAACACCAATGAAATAATCTTCTCATCCTGATGTATTATGACGTCCTCTATATTAAGTGGATAATTAATTTTTTGTCCTGTTTTTAAAAGCATATTCGCATTATAAATCACTTCATTAATAACTTTGCTAAGCGAAAAATCAGTAAGTCTATAAATTTCTTTTCCTTTTTCCAATCGCTCAATAGATAAAAAATCATTCAATATCCCTGTAAGATAATGTACACTTGTTGTAATGGATTTTAAATGTTTATCCCTTATATCTTGCTGTCCAGTAGATTTATATTTCCCAACTAAGGTGGCCGTGGTAAGAATAGTGCTCAAAGGAGTTTTAAACTCGTGAGAAACCATTGACAGGAATTTGGTCTTTAGATTGTTCAGTTCTTTTTCTTTTACCAAAGCTTCCTTAAGTTCCTGCGTTCTTAGTGCAACTGTTTTTTCTAGTTTTTGAGTATAATTTTTTCGTTCAGAAATATCCAGGACAAAGGCTACTATCAATATTTTATCACCAAGGCTGGAGGATTGCAAATGAATTTCCGCAGGATAAGTTGTTCCATCCTTGCGCCTAAAATGGGTTTCAAATGTAATTTTCTTTTTACTATTTAACTTTAACGGATCCAGGATCTCCCTGAACCGATCTTCGGTAATACCCGTAATAATTTCTGTTGTTGTTAATCTTTTAATTTCTCTAATCTTATATCCCGTATTCTCCTGTGCACCATAATTTACGTGTGAAAACCTGAGTGTTTCCACATCAAAAACATATATCTCGTTAAGTGATTCATCAAAAATCTTTAAAAAATGCCTTATCTCTTCTTCCGCTTTTACGCGGTTGGTTATATTATTTTGAATTCCTACAAAATGTGTGATCTTACCATCTCGATTTCGGATTGGATTAATAGAGACTTCGTTCCAGAATAAGGTGCCGTCCTTTTTATAATTCCTCACCTGTACCTGGCATCTTTTACCTGCTTCTATGGCTTTATGCATTATTTTAACGCCTCTCTGGTCATTATCATCCTTCTGGAGGAACCGGCAATTTCTATTTAAGGTTTCAGATTCTGAATACCCGGTAAGTTTCCTAAATGCCCTGTTCACATAAATAATAGGATGATCCTCCTTTAATGCATCTGTAATGACAATACCGTTTTGGGTAGCCTCCAGTGCTTCACTTTTTACATTTATGTTTTCTTCAATCTTTTTTATTTCCGTCAAATCATGAACCAATACAAGAACATAGGTTTTTTGGTATATAGAAAAAGGATTAAACTTGATATTTAAAGGAATTTCCTTCCCTGATTTTCTCCTTCCCCGAACGCATAGCCCCCCAGCCATAGCTTCTTTATTTACAAGCTTGAAATACTCAACACAATGCACTTTAGGGGTATTTTTATGCCTATCAGGGATTATTTCAGAAAGTGGTTTGCCTAAAAGTTTGTCATGCGGAAAATCAAACAAGCGCGCTGCTATTTTGTTAATAGATACAATTAATTGATCTTCATCTACTACTATTATCCCTTCCGATACAGCTTCCGAAAGTAAATGGAAAATAGTAATATTTTTATCAAAAACATGCATCTATTGAGATAGGGAATTAATATTCAAAAGTAAAATGTAAGCTTTAACTATACCTTAAAAGTAATCACAGGTAAATTTGCGTGATTAACTACATCTTCACCGATGCTACCTTTAAAAAAATGTGCTATTCCACTTCTTCCGTGGGTAGGAATAGCTATTAAATTGGCTTGTACTTCATTCGCATGATTAAAAATGCCTCTTTCAATTGAATAATCTGAGACAAAAATCATTTCAATATTTGAGGGAACCGCACCATTATGAGCAACTTTAAGGAAAAACTCTGCTTTCTTTTTAATCTCCCCGGAACTCATGAATTCTTCATTAGGTAAATTGACATATACCAGATGAAGCTTAACATCCCATTTCGCGAAAAGAGTCCTTGCATCATGGTAAGCTTTTATATTCTCAACGTTAAGATTACAAGCAAAAACAACTAATTTAGGATTGAATAAAGGAGAAGGTTCTTTTATTACTAAAACCGGAATATCAGAAGAGCGCACTACCTTTTCAGTATTGGACCCTACAAAAATCTCACTAACCCCGCTTGCCCCATGTGAGCCCATAATTATCAAGTCAATATTGTTTTCTTTGGCTACCTGATTAATCTCACTGAATATCTTATAGTTTTGAACCACTTCGGTAACCTTAACACCTTTTAAAAATGGTTTATTTAAAAAAGTTTCGTAACGCTTCCTGGCCAATTTCATATAAAAGTGAGCCTCTGCGGCTTCCTCAGATTCACTTTTAGTTAAATAGGCTTCAGAAAGGCCCATCATATGAAGTACAATAATCTCTGCACTAAAATCTTTTGCCAGTTTAGCAGCTACTTCAAGCGCATATCCTGCATGTTCGGAAAAATCTACCGGGACTAATATTTTTTTCATGGTCGTTTAATTAAAATATCCTATTCAATACTTTTTAAAGATTTCCTTTCTCTTTCTGAGCTGGTTTTCCAACTCCTTTATTGTTGTGGCTGCGGCCTTTTCAAAATTATCCTGATTAGATTTAGCAAATAATCTGGGGCCGGGTGCACTTAATCGTATTTCACATATTTTACCTAAACCAGATGGGTCATTTTCTAATTTAAAAAAGACATCTGCCTTAATGATCCAATCATATTTATTTGCCAGTTTATCTAATTTGGAAGTAACAATAGCGCTCATAGATTCGCTCGTTGGCATTTGAACATATTGAATATTTATTGTCATAATTATACTATTTAGAGTTTGTAATAAAGATCGTACAGAGCATAATGGTAAACTATGACATTTATCATTGTTGATTGGTGTCTAGTTATAATTATTCCGATATACTATCCTCTAAATTAGAGATACTAATTAACCTGACCAAAAACAAAAAGAGAGAAGATCATGACCTAAGTTTATTACTTTTTTTAAGCAAGACAATAAGTACTCCAAGTATGATTATATTTTTAACTATGTATTGACCTAAAAGGGTAAGGCCAAAAGGAGTAGCTGAGAATACAAGATCGGAGAAATACAGAAATGGCAAGAAAGTCAGGATAATATGGACCAATGCCAGTTTTAAAGCAAATTTTTCAAAAAGGTGGCCTATTAGTAACAATCCTATCACGGTTTCCCAA
>CBDTVT010000116.1:0-9168 GCA_965364275.1 uncultured Eudoraea sp.
ACACTCAGGGATATAAATTCGTTTTTAATTGTAACTTGTTGCAAAGTGGACTATTTAAAAATTTCTTAAAAATACTTGTTTTTTGCAACATGTAATTTTTTCTTTCGTCCTTAAGATAACAACTACTAATACCAAAAATTGGAAACCGGCCAAATGTTTCAAATAGATCTGGTAGAGCGATGCAAAGCCAACGATCGCAAAGCACAAATAAAGCTTTACAAGCAGTATTGCGATGGTATGTATTATGTGGCTAAGCGATTCGTAATCGATCCCGATGATGCTGAAGACGTTTTACAGGAATCCTTTATTAAGGCTTTTCAGAAGATACATCAGTTTAAAGGTGAAGTCACATTTGGCGCATGGTTAAAGCGAATTGTAATCAATAAAAGTATAGACTTTCTCAAATCTAAAAAGGAACGCTTTGAGGAACTAAATGAGAATAGTATATATATCGTTGAAGATGATGACTGGTCTGTAGAGGATGGAATATCAATAGATGAGGTAAAAGAAGCAATAAATCAATTATCAGAAAAATACCGGCTTGTAGTACAGCTTTTTCTAATGGAGGGGTATGATCATAGAGAGATCTCTGAAATATTGAATTTGACAGAAACCACAAGCAGGACCCGATTGTTAAGAGGAAAAGGACATTTAAAGGAATTACTTAAAGAAAAACGTTATGGCACAGGATCTTAGAAAATTGTTCAAGGAGGAGAAGGCTAAAAGGTACCCAATGAAGGATGGGCACGAAGAGCGGTTTTTAGAATTATTGGATAAAGAGTTACCCTTGAAAAGAAAATCAACTTTTTATTTTTTAAAAATTGCAGCCTCAGTATTAGTGCTTTTTAGCCTGGGGATTTATACCTATATAAATTATAAAAGTGATACGCTGCCACAGCCAGCAATTGTTGAAAAAGAAACAGAGAATACAAAAGCTCAGGGTTATTCTCTAGGGGATCTTTCCCCGGAATTAAAGAAAATAGAAAATTATTATGTAGCTAATATAAACCTGGAATTATCTCGTTTGGAAGTCTCTAATGAAAATAAGGCAATGGTTGATGATTATATGCGCCGATTGTCCGAGTTGGATAAGGAATACAAAAAGTTAAATATAGAATTGAATGAAATTGGCCCAAATGATCAAACCATTACCGCTCTTATTAAAAATTTACAGCTAAGATTACAGTTGTTGCAGAAACTAAAAGAAAAATTAAATCAATTAAAATCATCAGAAAATGAACAAGTTACATCAAATAGTGTTTAAAAGTTTTCTCCTGAGTCTTTGCCTCTTTACAGTTGGCAGCTTTGGACAAGTTCAGTCTAAAAAGTATAAAGAGACATTTACTGTAGGTAAGGAGGCTGTTGTTAATATCAATACAAGTCATGCCGATATTGAATTTACAACCTGGAATAAGGACCAGGTAGTAGTTGAAGCCACCATCGAACTTGAAGGTGCTACCCCCGAAGAAGCAGAAGCGTATTTTAATAACGGAGGTATCAAAATCCTTGGCAATAGTCAGGAAATATCTATAAAAACAGGTGGGGAAAATGCATGGATTTTAAGAGGAGCACATGGTGATGCCAATAATATTATTGTGCAAATACCTGAAATACCTGAAATACCAGATATGGAGCCCCTTTTTCTGGATTTACAAATCCCGGAAATTCCAGAGATTATGGAAATGCCTCCTATGCCTCCTATGCCCCCGATGCCTCAAATGCAATTCAAAAATTTTGATTACCAGGCGTATGAGAAAGATGGTGAAAAGTACCTGGAAGAGTGGTCAAAGGAGTTTGAACAGAATTTTGATGAAGAGTATCAAAAGGAAATGGAAGAGTGGGGTAAAGAGATGCAGTCAAGGGTTGAAGAACGTGAAGAAGCTCGGGAAGAAATGATGAAGGAAAGAGAAGAAATGGGTGAAGAAAGGGAGGAAATGAGAAGGGAAGCTCAGGAACTAAGACATGAAGCCCAGGAAGTAAGACAGGAGGTTATGGAGGAACAGAGAAGAATTACGCATGAACAACGCGAGGTTCATAAGAATGTTATTATTTCCAGGCAAGGGAAAGATGGACCTAATACTTTTTATAGATCTTCTGAGGGTGAAGAAAGGAATTATAAGGTAAAGAAGACCATCAAGATTAAAATGCCAAAATCTACTAAACTCAAAATGAATGTGCGACATGGTGAGGTTAAGTTGGCAGAGAATACAAGAAACATGAATGCAACCTTGTCTCATGCAAGGTTGCTTGCCTCCACTATAGATGGCGAGAAGACAAATATTGTGGCTTCCTATTCTCCGGTGTCAGTTCAACGATGGAATTATGGGAACTTAAATATCAATTTCTCAGATGAAGTGGCTTTAAAGGACGTAAATATATTGACTTTAAGTGCTACTTCCTCTAATGTTACTATAGATCGATTACTAAAAAGTGCCCAAATTAAAAATGACCTTGGCGCTTTAAGGATCAATACAATTTCCAATGATTTTAAGGATTTGGATGTATCCATACAGAACGGGGAATTGGTATGTAAATTACCCGTAACTCCATTTAGTATTACTATAGACGGTACTTCTTCTGATTACTCCGGGCCATCAGATTTAAAATTGGTATCCGAAAAAAATGGAAATAGCTTTGTTCACAGCGGGTATTATATGCAAAAGAATTCCGGGAAGTCAATAGTAATAGATTCCAGATATAGCGACATCATGCTTCAACAATAACTACTCCTTTAATTCCAGGGTCCCAAATATCCTCATTAATCCTCTCCGCTTCATACTTAAATTTACCTATAATTTTGGTTCCCATCCATTTTCATATTCCCTTTTCCAGGCGGCCATTGCTTGCTTATTATTTAAGATTTTACCTGTCGTGGTATCTAATTTAAGCGTTTCTCCGGCATCCTGAGCCATATTTCCCAGATGACATAACATAGTAGTTATACTTGCATCAGCTATGGGTGAGTTTTGCGGTTCATCTAACCGAATGGCGTTAAAGAAATTAGCAATATGCATACCATCCAGATCACCTGCACCCATGGTATCTATTGTAGCGCTACCTCCTGTTTCAAATTCAAATTTGATGGGTCGGCCATCTAAGTCATATAATTTATAACTTTCTCTGCTTAGCTCTATAGTACCTTTACTACCATAAATAGTGGCGCCTCTTCCTGGTTGTTCAGGTTTCATTACCCCCCGGCTATGTCCGTTCCAGGTTATGAACTTATTATCACTGAATGTATAGGTCACCTGTTGGTTATCCGGAAACTGCCAATCGTCATCATAAGCATATTTGCCTCCAAAAGAAGTAACAGTCTCTGGGAGATCAACGCCCAATGCCCACCGGCAGAGATCTATTTCATGGGTGCCGTTGTTGTGAATTTCACCCGTTCCCCAGTTACGAAACCAATGCCAGTTATATGGATGAATATTATCTTTATATGCTTTCCTCGGCGCCGGTCCCTGCCAGAGATCCCAATTTAATGTCGATGGCACGGCTATATCAACTCCATTGCCAATAGATGAGCGGCTATTGGAATAGTAGGCTTCGCCTTTATATGGATTACCTATTATACCATTCCTTATATCCCTAACAGCTGAAATAGAAGTCTTGGCAGAACGTTGCTGATTGCCCATCTGTACTTTTTTGCCGTATTTTTTCTGAGCGGCTACCAATAAATCGTTCTCGTAAGGATTATGACTGCAGGGCTTTTCAACATAAACATGCTTACCTGCTTGAAGTGCCATTATAGCCATTGGGGCATGCCAATGTTCAGGTGTTGCTATAAATACAGCATCAACATCTTTATCTTCCAGCATTTTTCTGAAATCTTTTTCAACTTTAGGGACGTAACCAATTATTTCCTCGCACCAAATGTTATGTGCCTCAATAATGGTATCATCCACATCGCAATTGTAAATGATCTTTACATTAGGACTTTTGTTTATACCCATAGTCAGCGCTTTAGCACGGCTTCTTACGCCAATAACGGCTACCTGCAATTGATCATTGGCCCCTAAAACACTTGCATTAAGGGTTCCCGGCAGGGCAAAACCACCTAGGGTTATGGCTGCACTTCCAACAGTGGTTTTTTTAATAAAATCTCGTCTTGTAGTCATGGTTTATTCGCTTAGGATTGGTCTTATTTTAATATTCTTAAATGCAACACGATCACCGTGGTCCTGAAGTAGTATATGGCCCTGGTCAGCTTCTCCGAAATTAGGCCAGATCTTGTATTTACTCTCAACAACTAATTTTTTATAAGTTTCACTTTTTCGCTCGTATTCCAGCACTTTCATGCCATTTAGCCAATGTTCCACATGGTTATCTTTGGAAAGGATACGTGCATGGTTCCATTCACCAATTGGATTCACGGGTTTATCTGGATCGACCATTATCAGATCATACAAAGACGCCATGGTTCTGCTGCCTTCGTGATTGCCTAATTTGGCATCCGGATGATTGTCATCATCCAGAATTTGGTATTCCAGGCCAATTGATGATCCGGGGCCTTTGTTAAGGTCGGTATCCACAAAATATTTTATACCGCTGTTGGCGCCTTTTGTAAGTTTAAAATCTAATTGTAACTCAAAATTGCCATAAAGGTCATCGGTTACAATATCGCCGCCAGCTGTAGATTCTGCCCCACCTGATGATAAGACAATAAGCTCATCATTTTCTATAATCCAGCCTTCAGCCGGGAAGTCATCAAGGCGGGCTCCCCGCCATCCGTTGGTTGTGCTACCATCCCATAGGAGTTTCCAACCATTTTTTTCTTCGTCAATGCCGAGTTGGTTTATAGTAATAATTGGTGTAAGTGTGCTTTTCCTTGCATATTTAGCAAGGCTGTCTGTAAGGATTCTAATGTTTTTCCATTGAATTTCTGTACCTGCCTTTTGGTCCTTTCCAATACTGTGTACCTGGAGACCAATAAAGCCGCTACTGGTTTTATCGTCTATCAGATAGGAGGCGGGCACATCATTTATCCAGGTTTTAAGAGTATCTCCAAGGGCTTCAATCCTGTAGTGATTCCATTCATTTTGCTTGAATGCCTGTTGGGCCTTTGGATTATTATCCATTGTATTAAGCCATCCCCTTCTGGCCTCGTCGTAGATTCCCGCGCTCCATGCCCTGTCTGAAGGATCTATCTCTATCTGGTAACCATGAACACGGCCATTCCTGTAATGAGGGAAGCTATTACTTCGGATTTGAATCCCGGAATTCATAGTGGAATCTACTTTATAATCTAATTCAAGGATAAAATCGCCATACATCCTATCTGTAGTTAAAAATGTATTGGGGGTATCGTGTACTGTACTGCCCACAATAATTTCATCTCTTACTTCATAATGCGCTTCTCCTCCTTTGATAGTCCAGCTATTAAGAGTTTCCCCGTCAAATAAGGGTGTCCAGGGAGTGTTGTCCTTTTTGGAATCTGAACATCCCAGCGAAGTAAGTATCATTAGAATTGATAATATTTTGTAGAAACTGGAGCTTTTGATATGTTCCATTTGGAGTTAGATTTGTGTTTATCCCTTAAATATAGGTGGTAGCCTCCACAAATAAAAAAAGCAACTTAAAAAAGTTGCTTTTTGTTTGATTGCCTAAGTTTTATAAAATTAGCCTAATGCACTTCCTTTTTAAGATAATCCGGGAAATTCTTTTTAAATCGATTTAACCTTGGAACAGATACTTGACGGACATATGAGTTATTAGGATTTTTCTTTTCGTAATCCTGATGGTAATCTTCTGCATCATAAAATTTGGTAAAGGCAGTGACTTCAGTAACGATAGGGTCTTCATATACACCACTTTCCTCCAGTGCGGCCATATAGGTCTCTATATTTTTTTTTTCTTCGGGATTCTTATAAAAGGCTATGGAACGATATTGCGCTCCCCTGTCAGGTCCCTGACGATTAAGGCTGGTTGGATCATGAGATCCAAAGAAAACCTGGACCAGCTCTATGTAAGATATCTCCTTTGGATCATAATATACTTCTACTGCTTCGGCATGGGAAGTCTTTCCATAACCTACCTGCTCATAGGTTGGATTTTCTTCAGTTCCGCCAGAATAGCCTGAAATTACTTCCTTAACCCCTTTTACACTCTCGTATATTGCTTCTACACACCAAAAGCACCCACTAGCAAAATAGGCGGTTTCGTATTTTTGAAGATCTTGTTTGGAATATTTTTCCGCCAAAACTACTTCTTTGGCTGGCTCTATTTTATTCTTAATTTTAGATTCGCAACTTGTGGTGAACAAAGTTATGGCTAGTAAAATACCTGGTTTCAGAAATTTCATTTTTCGAATTTATTTCAAAAATCAATAAATCTTTCTGTAAATGAGGTTAAAGACCTGTTAATTAATGCCTTTGAGTCTTTCAAAAGCCCCGGTTTCACCAACACTAGACGAATTTCTATGACTTTTCTTGAAAAAGTACTTCTAAAGCATTCTAAGGGGCTAATAGCTATTTTGGACATGGAGATTTCAATTGGTAAATATATTCCGCTTGATTTATCAATACTCAATATAGAATTGGAAACCCTGGATATTAGCAATCCATTAGTTTGTCAGGATTATATTGACAAAGTCGTAAACAATGACTCCTCATCATTAGCATATGGTGGGTATTTGGAAAGGCGGAACTTATATAGTAAGAGTCCCGGCTTTGGTATTAAAGGGGAAGAAGAACGCAATATTCATCTCGGAATGGACTTTTGGGCTAAAGCTGGTACTAAGGTTATAGCCCCCTTAGGAGGCGTTGTACACAGTTTTAAAAACAATGCGGTATCCGGGGATTATGGCCCAACTATTATTTTAGAGCATGTATTGAATGGGATTCAATTTTATACGCTTTACGGGCATTTATCGATAGAATCACTGCAAGGATTGTATAAAAACAAAGATTTCAAGGCCGGAGAAGTATTGGCAACTCTGGGCGATACCCCTATTAATGTGAACTATGCCCCCCATCTTCACTTCCAAATCATAAAGGAATTAGGCGACTTTAAGGGAGATTATCCCGGTGTTTGTGCGCAAAAAGACCTACACACCTATCAAAAAAATTGTCCTGACCCCAATTTATTGCTAAAAATCACACCACCTTTTATCGGTTAAATACACAATAAATCGCTTAGGTGTTTTAGGGGTTAGATCCGTTCATCGACGCTTTTTTGCACTTAATCCAAGTTTTTGTCAGACACCGAAAAATAAGGGTTTTTCGACGAATTACAACCGGGATGAGATGCGTATGGGGCGTTTTATATATATAAAACGCCCCAAGTGATGAAAACGATTGTAACTTTAATTTTTGTTCTTTTTATCGGAGTAGCTGCTCAAGCTCAGGATTCTAAAGTTGATACTAAAGTAGAAACGATAGAAATGAGTATAGTTACTTCAACTACTAAAGAAAACACCGTTGCTCGTTTGTACAAAAACAAGAATAGCCGAGTAAAGAAAGCTTTATCTTTTACTACTAAAAGAAACAAAGCTAAATTGGCTTAATATCTAATCCTTCAGAATTCTTAAAAAACACTTGCATTAACTGTATTTGCAATAATTGAATTTACAAAGTACTATTGGTTGAGTTTAGCCGAATAATCTCCCAGGGTATTCATAATACCAAAAAATTCATTTGCGCCTTCCTGGCTGGTTAAAGAAGTGTTTATCATCAAAAATCTGCCTATTCCGGTTGTAGGATCAAAAAACATCATAGAGGACACCCCTGGATCACCACCGGTGTGCCCAATGGCTCCATTGCCACTATGACCCATAAAGATGCCCATATTGTATTCATCATTATACGGGAATACACTATCGCGCTCCTCAAAATGAGATTCGTTAAGTTGTTCTTTAAAATACTCTTTGTAACTGTCCGGATTCAAAAGGGTTCCTTTACCCGACATGGCTTTGATCAATTCTGAAAGATACTTACCCATATCCTTTGCGGTAGTCCGCATCCCGCCATCGGGATAAGTAATTAATTCATAGAAGGGTAATTCAGTTTCTTTGTAGGAGTACAGTTTAGAATGCATAGACAAGTCAATCTTATCATAAGACCAGCCCGATGCATCCATATTTAATGGATTCAGGATGTATTTAGCGGTAAATTCATCAAAAGGAACTCCTGTGGCCTGTTCCAAGACCAAAGCTGCCAGAGTAGCCCCTATATTGGAGTAGTCGAATTTTGTTCCAGGTAATTCGTGCAAGAACCCCTTTTTCTTATAATATTTTCCTTTAGTATCTAAAACCATTGGCAGAAATTCTAATAAAGTTGTTTTAGAGGAAGGGGAATTAAATGTCTCATTCAAGTCCTTTAGCTTATCAACAGGAATTTCATCTTTTAATACATAGGATTTTTTATCGTAATACTTGGTATCCGTAATAGTCGAAGTGTGTGTAGCTAAATGCCTAATGGTGATTTCTTTTTCAGGGAAATATGGATTGATTACTTTGAAAGGGAGATAACTATTTACGGGATCATCCAACTTTAACTTTCCCAATTCCTGTGCCTTCATGAGTGAAATTCCAATAAAGGTTTTTGAAATAGAGGCTATATTTTGAATTGTACTATCTGTATAAGGCTTTTTTGATGCAACATCCATATAACCAAATCCTTTTTGATAAAGAGGTCCGGACCCATTCACTAAGGTTACTGCGAAGCCATTTATATAACCCTGAATATATAGCTCATTTAGGGCCTGAGTCAGAGAATCGGGATAAAGTAGTGCAGGAGGGAGAGAAGACCGTTGATTAGTAGTTCCGGGACTATTTATATGCGCTAATAGCAGGATAAAGAACAGGCTAACCGTCCAAATTGTCTTCATTGATGGGTTTTTTAGATAGAAATTGATTAGAGATATGAGCTAAAATAGCCATTTATAGCACTATTTTAAGTTCTAAACCAGCTTAAAGGAATACTTTTTTTATTGTTTCTCCTATTTTTTGCCGTTGAATTGGCTTCCGATTATCGGTTAAATACACAATAAATCGCTGAGGTGTTTTAGGGGTTAGATCCATTCATCGACACTTTTTTGCACTTAATCCAAGTTTTTGTCAGATACCGAAAAATAAGGGTTTTTCGACGAATTACAACCGGGATGAGATGCGTATTGGGCGTTTTATATATATAAAACGCCCCAAGTGATGAAAACGATTGTAACTTTAAT
>CBDTVT010000117.1:0-9142 GCA_965364275.1 uncultured Eudoraea sp.
CCTGAATTAGGGCTTGGCTCTGTAAGCTCCCCTACTTCATTCTTGGCCGGATTGCCATTCATTTCCTCATCAAGCTCCTGAAGCATTGTTCTGGCCTCATGTAATTTTTTTACCAGTTCTGAAGAAGGAGAAGTGGCTTTTTGTATTGCTCGTTGCATAGCTCCTACTTTTAATTCACTTTCTTTCAATACCTTTTTAGTAGCCTTAAGGTCTTGCTGAAAAGCCTGATATGTTGTTCTGAAAGCGGTAATATATTCATAAGACGCTCCTTTAAGAGCTCCTTCTGCCAGTGGAACCACTTTAAAGTTCTTCGTGCTTCCCAACTGTACTAACTGCCCATCAACCAATTTAGACAAGCTAACCGTATAATCGCCGGGTGTAACCATAACACTTCGGTTAAAACCATTCTCCCTGGCCATTGGCGGCTTCAGGTCCTCTCCACTTCTATCGGCAATATCCAAGGCCCAGTTGACCCGGTTATAACCTTTTTTATTGGTGCCTTTTACTATTTTAACAAGCTGCCCCTTACTATCTTTTACAGTAAGCAATAGCGCAGGTTTTGTCTCTGTTTTTTCGGCCCCCAGGGATTCCCATCCGGGAAAGGGTACAGTTGTTTTACCCTTTTCAGCCAACTGACGTGCAGACTTCAAAGAGGCAAGAGAATCTTTTAGGTAATAGGTGAAAATAGCTCCAAATTCGGGATTTTTAGCAACGTACTGATTACTGCCCTGTGCGTAACGGGCTTGCTTGGGCACATACCAATAGGCAGGTTTAACATCAAACAATGTTGCCTCCTCATTTTTTACACTAGAGTTAAATTCCCGTAAGGGTGTAATATCATCGAGTACGTAAAAACCTCTTCCAAATGATGCGGCAACCAAATCGTTTTCCCTTCTTTGGATGGTAATATCACGCATGGCAATGGTGGGTAAACCTCCTTTTAACTGGCTCCAGCTTCCGCCCCCGTTAGCCGTGAAGTACACTCCATTTTCAGTGGCAGCAAAAATCAGGTCTTTCTTAATATGATCCTGTACCAAGCGCCAGGTAAGTAACCGTTTCGGAAGATTTCCGTTCATTAAACTCCAGGTACGGCCCTTATCGGTACTTTTTAATAAGTAGGGTTTAAAATCCCCGTTTTTATGATTATCTAAGGCCGCGTAAACAATGTTTGCATCAAAAAGGTCTGCACGTACATCATTTACAAATGGCGTTGCAGGAATACCTTTTATGACGCTTAGTTCTACTTTTCGCCAATTAGCACCTCCATCTTCAGAAATCTGTATGATTCCGTCATCGGTACCTGCATAAAGCAAACCTTCCTGTTTTGGAGATTCGGCCAGAGACGTAATCGTGTTGTATTTAGACATAGCATTCACATCCCAGGCGTTATCCCAGCTTTGTGGTCCGCCCATAATTGGTAATGCCAAACGCTCCTGGTTACGTGTAAGGTCTTTAGAAATAGCCAGCCATTCATCTCCCCGGTTTTCAGATTTCCACACACGCTGAGAAGCAAAATAGATTCGGGTGGGTTTGTGCGGACTTACCAAAATAGGAGAATCCCAGTTAAAGCGTTCTGCAGGTTCTCCTAAGGCTGGCTGTGGTTGAATATATACAGTCTCACCTGTAGTTTGGTCCACACGCCATAGTCTGCCTTCCTGGAATTCACCATAGGTGATTTTTGGATTTCCCGGTTCAATTGCAGATTGGTGACCATCTGCCCCCAGGGTAATCCACCAGTCCGAATTTAAGATCCCAGCCGCATTTCTGGTTCTGGAAGGGCCCCCGTGAGACCCATTGTCCTGGGTTCCACCATAAATATTGTAAAATGGTTCGCTATCATCCACCGCAACTTTATAGTATTGGGTTACCGGAAGGTTTGAAACAAATTTCCAGGTCTTTGTAAGGTCAAAACTTTCATATAAGCCACCATCGGTACCAAATAACACATAATTAGGATCAGAAACCTTAAAGGCCATGGCATGACTGTCTACATGTTTTCCTTTTTCGTTCATATTTGCGAACGTTTTGCCGTGATCATCCGATATTTTAACATAGTTGTTCATCAGGTACAGCTTTCCTTCCTTATGAGGGGAAGCGTATAATTCCTGATAGTAATGCGGGCCGGTTCCTCCCGAAACGGTATTGGATTGCTTGGCCCAGGATTGTCCGCCATTGGTGGACACAAAAACACCACCAGTAAGGCGTTCCAATTCAATGGCAGCATAGATCATATCATTATTAAATGGATTCATGGCCAGGCCAATTTTACCAAGTCTAACTTTTGGAATTCCGGTGGTTAATTTTTCCCAGGTCTCTCCCCCATCAGTACTTTTGTGAATTCCGGAACCGGGGCCTCCACCCATATAGGCAGCTACCGTCCTGTGTCTGTCCCATGTTGCCGCATATAGCACATCAGGGTTTGTGGGATCAATTAGCAGGTCCGTAGCACCTGTCCATTCATCATTCCCCAGGGTTTTATTCCATGTAGATCCGCCATCGGTAGATTTATATACTCCGCGTTCCCCTCCTTTACTCCAAAGTGGTCCTTGTGCAGCAACCCATATTATATTTGAATCTTCCGGATGAATCAGGATCTTGGAAAGGTGTTCAGATTTCTTCAGGCCCATATTCTTCCATGTCTTTCCGTCGTCGTGACTTACGTATATACCATCGCCAAAACCGACATGACGGCCTCCTACATTTTCACCTGAACCTACCCAAATAGTACTTGGAGTAGATTGATCGATAGTGACACAACCTATGGAATAAGTAGTTTCCTTGTCAAAAATAGGTTTCCAGGTAGTTCCGGAATTAGTCGTTTTCCAAACCCCTCCTGAACCAATGGCTACATACCAAACATTCTCATTTTTAGGGTGAAGTGCTATATCCGCCACCCGGCCGGAAGTAAATGCCGGACCTAAACTTCGGAAATTCAATCCTTGATAAGGATCTTTTTTTGTTTCCTGAGCCTGAGTGTTAAATACTAATCCCAGACTAAAAATAAATGCAAGAGCATAACATCTGCTAGTCTTCATAAATGTATAAGTTTTAGAAGCCCGAATGTAATTAAAATTTAATAAAATTTTAGTCTTTAAAGCATTAAAAATAAGATGAAATAAAGGCATCTAAATATTCATTTAAAAGCCCAAAAGATGCATACTCTAAGGGTAAACTTGAAATAATCGGGGTTTTATAAAAGAGAAGTATTAATATATATAAATTAATATAAAATGCTATTGGTGAGTATTTTATAAAATCACAAGGCAAAAGCTGTTAATTCTATTGCGTTACTATTTGATTGGTTGTAATGTCTTTTTCAATTTTTTATACTCTCTCATTTGTTTCGGGTCCAAAATGGTACTCATATATTCTGTTTCCTGCTTTGACAAAGCGGTAAGGCTTTTTTTCTTTTCTTCCGGAGTAGCCGAACTGTTTCTAATATCGTTTTCCTTAACGATTGTTTCAGCAATCTTTTCATAAACAGCTGATGCCTGTTCAATTGTCATACCAACATCGGCCTGATAAGCCTGTACCAGTTTAGCAGCTTGCTTTTCCATGTCGTTTTTGGGTACAAATTGCGCATTGGTGATATGAATAAACATCAGAGCAAGAACAATTGGCAAGCCCTTTATTAAATTTTTAAATACGTTTGTCATAATAGTGATTTTGTCTCCCAAGTTAAGAATAATAATTAGCTGAATCCTAATGGGAAGTTAACTTAATTTTTATTATACAACTACCATTCCAAAATTATAAAAACGATTCTTATATTAGCAACTAAATTGCTATGAGTATGCTAATCTGGGCTGCCTTTATTTTTCTTGTTTTTATTTTTCTGGCAATTGATCTTGGCGTGCTCAACAAGAAAGATCATATAATCCGTTCTAAGGAGGCTAGCATATGGACAGCTCTCTGGTTTACAGTGGCCATGAGTTTTAGCGGGGTAATTTATTGGCTATTCTCGAGCGGTATTATTGATAATCCAACTGGTTTAACCCCAGGAAATGCTGTTTTAAAATATATTACAGGATATTTAATTGAGCTCTCATTAAGTATTGACAATGTCTTTGTGATAGCTGTGATCTTTTCGGCTTTAGGAATTCCTGCAATTTATCAGCACAGGGTTTTATTCTGGGGTATACTTGGTGCAATTGTATTTAGGGCTTTTATGATCCTCTTTGGAGTCGCATTAATAAACGAGTTTGAATGGATAATTTATGTATTTGGTATTTTCCTTCTTTACACAGCATTTAAGATGCTACGCACGGGAAATTCAGATTTTAACCCTAATGATTCTTTTGTATTTAAACAAATCAAGAAAATCTATCCCATTACCACAGTTATTAACGGACATAATTTTTTTATAAAGAAGAACGGGATAAACATGGCAACTCCTTTGTTTATGGCTCTTGTTATAATCGAAATAACAGATGTTATGTTTGCCTTGGATAGTATTCCTGCCATTCTTGCAATAACGGCAGATCCTTTTATAGTCTTTAGTTCTAACATCATGGCAATATTAGGTTTACGGTCTATGTATTTTCTGGTTTCAAGGATGCTTGCTAATTTTAGGTTCATCCATTACAGCCTGGTAGTGATATTAGCCTTCGTAGGAATTGAAATGTTGCTGTCCCACAAGTTTCACCCCCCAGAATGGGTTTCCCTTGCGGTAATTGTTGTATCACTCTTAAGTGGTGTTGTAGCTTCTTTATTAATTCCCCAAAAGGAAGAGGTAACTGAAGATAACTAAAATTGGCCTTTAACAGTGTAATTTGGCCATGCCAATATATTCAAGCACTTTTAGTTCCATAGATTTATAGTTTTCTAATTGTTCCCTAATGCGCTCTTTTGCATCTTCAAAGAACAGTGTATGCTCTTTCAGCGCCTTTATAATCTCCAGATTTGAATTTTTTAAATTGGCCAGACTTTGTTTTAATGATTCCAGTCGATTGTAAAGGCTGCGAGTTTTAGGCTCACAGACATACGATTTTAATTTTTCCTCCAGGGATAGTAAACTTCGGTTGTTACGTTCCAGCCGCAATAAGGCATTATTACTGCTGGAATTAGTCGGAACACTTGATATGGGTCCTGTTGCAGTCATTATAATGTGATTTTGGGGGTACTCGTTTTATTAATTGTTGCAATTAAGGTACGAAAATTATGACAAAAACGAGCGCCATGGAAACACAATACGGAACTTTAACTATTCTTTATAAGACTTAACTTTTTTTTAACTTCGGCAGAATCTAAACGGAAAAAGGGCTTCCTGAAGAATTTAAATTATAAAATTTGGTGTAATCCCGGATTAAGCCCGTGCACCGGGGAAGGAATATTTTTTCATTGGAATTCTTTAAAACCAAAGAATCTAGTGCGTTTCTTCCTCGAACTCCAGGTCAGCTATAACCTTGTTCCATTCATCAGAAAAAGGGGAGCGATAAAGTTCTTTTAGTAACCTGCGTCTTTGTCTGTCTGAGAGTTCTAATGTGTCCATAATCTCGAGCCTTTCCTGTATTGCGGCAACCCGATCTACCTTCAGTTTTATCCTCTCTTCTGGAGAAATCACAAGATCTGAATCAAATCGCTCCAGGACCGTTCTCTTTTTAACTGTAAATTCGTTCTTATGATTGTTTTTACTCTCTGCCTGACAGTATCCTATAGTGGTCATAGTGAATAAAAAAACAACTAGTCCATATTTCATTAAATGCGATGTAGATATTAATTTCATTACCATGGTTCTCTTTCGCAAAGTACTGATTTTTAATGAAATGCAATTAATCATATTTTTAGTTTGTGAACCGAAAATCGATTTAAATTAGCACTTTAGCGTTTTTGTGATTTAATTACCTTTGATAAGAATCCAAAATTAATTTATGCTATGAAATTATATTCAAAATTCCTTATACTATTTTTACTGGTAGTTAATGCCTTAAGCGCGCAACAGCCTATTACTTCGGCACGTATTGAATTTGTCTTTGTTTCTAAAAATGTTGATGGTACTATTGAAGGATTTAAGTCTTCGTCTAAAATTATGCCTGAAGAGCTTACGAGTTCAGTATTTGAAGGATCTGTTGCTGTTAACACCTTAAAAACGGGAAATTTTTTGCGTGACTGGCATTTAAAAAACAGTAAATATTTTGATGAAGAAGCCTATCCGCTGATTACTTTTAAAAGTACGGAAGTTACCTCCAATAAGAATGGTTTTGAGGTTATTGGAACCATAACCATAAAGGGGATATCTAAAACACTTACATGGTATTTTGAGAAAGATGGAAATACACTTCGAGGATCTGCGACCCTTTTTAGTTCTGATTTTAATATCAATATAAAAAAGGGTCGTGAAGAAAATAAGGTAGAAATAAACCTAATTCTTGAACTTGGTTAATATTCCTCATTAAGGAAGACATAAAATCCTTAAAAAAGTCCTTGAATCTATTCTTTTCCTTTAAAAATCAATTCATATATTTTACCTACGCCCCAGTTTCCAATTGGAAAATAAAAGGCGAAGAAAAGTGCCATCCCCAATGCAAAATTTCGAATCCCAAATATTTCATCCAGAATATTACCAGGAAAAGCATAGGAAGTTTTAAAGAAGTAACCGCCAAATTCTAAAAGACCCATAGCCACAAGTCCGTACGCATATTGCATATGAAAAGGGAGCTTTCGCAGTAACAAAGAGATGGGTACCATATAGAGAATATAGCAGCTTATCACCTGCCACCAGTACGTAAACCTCGCAATTTCAAACTCAATACCAAACCAGTTCATCAACATTCCCCATGCAAAATAAACTATGCAATATGTAATTATAAGCCTGCTATCTACCCTTAATTTGTTGAGGGCCCAGGAATAAAACAATTTCATAGCTATTTTGAACTTCGTTTTTTATCAATAATGGCAATTGCATCATTTACTGTCTGCATTTGGTCCATATCATCATTTTCAAGGGTAATGTCGAAAGCATCTTCAACATCCAGAACAATATCTACCAGATTAGCTGAATTTATATTGAGTTCATTTATAAAATGACTGTCAGGTGATATATCATCTACTGTCACGTCCTCCGGTAAATAGGGCTTAACTATACCTTTCAATTGTTGATAATTATTTTCTTCTTTCATAGTGTTTTTTCAATCCTTAAAGGTCTTAAAAATAACACAAGCATTTACATCTCCAAAGCCAAAACTAGCTTTTGCAATTGTTTTTGGTTTAAAATCTATAGTTTCTACCGGAATACGGGATTTATCCACTATTTTTTCTATTTCGGGATGCAAGTCTTCAATATTTACGTTTCCAAAAATTTGCCCTTCTTTAAATTGCAACACTGCTGCTACACATTCCATACTTCCTGCGGCGGCAAGACCATGGCCCATAATTCCTTTAAAAGAATTAATATATGGGAAATCGAGTCCTGATCGTTCCAGGGCCAGGCTCCAGTTAAGCACTTCAACAGGGTCTTTTCCAGTAGCCGTTAAATGACCATTTATGGCCTCAATATCATTGCTTACTATTCCAGAGCTGTTCAAGGCCATTTTTATACACCTCCGAACAGATATGCTATTTGGAGCCGTCATACTGCCACCTCCTCTTTGACCACCACTGTTGATTGCTCCACCCAAAACTTCTGCATATATTTTTGCACCTCTTTGTTTGGCACTTTGTAATGATTCTAAAACCAATGCCCCCGCCCCACTTCCGGGAACAAAACCAGAGGCTGAAGCACTCAAAGGTCTGCTGGCAGCAGAAGGTGTATCATTATACTTTCTCGGGAGTATGCGCATAGCATCAAAACCTCCCCAGACATATGGGCCGCTGTCGCTACAACTTCCAGTTAATATTCGTTTTGCTTTTCCTGATAGTATCCGGTCATAAGCCATAATAACGCCTTCTGTGCCTGTAGTGCATGCCGAAGAATTTGTAGTAACCTGATTGCCGGAACCCAGTATACCCCCCAGATAAGCGCTTATGCCGCTTGCCATCGTTTGTATAACAGAGGTGCTTCCTAACCTCCGTGTATTTCCTGCATCTACCAAATGAATTGATTCTCGAAATTTATCCACCCCTAAAATACCGGTCCCAAAAATGATTCCACTATCCCAATCAGGTTCATCTTCCCCGGCCTTACTTAAACCCGCATCGGTCCAGGCATCTGTACCCGCGATCACTCCATAAACCAGACCGCTTGCATTTAAACCCTTAAGTTGTAAAGAGGTGAAGTATTTATTTATATATTCTGATGTAAGTTTTGGTTTTCCAGCAACTTGACATCCAAAATTAAGTTCTTTTAACTCTTGTTGAAAACTTATCCCGCTACTACCTTCTTGAAGTGTTTTTGTAAAGTCAGCAAGTGTCACACCATTTGGGGCGCAAATGCCTAAACCAGTAATCACGACTCTATGCTCCATAAGTTGAATACTTTATCATTCCCGCCAATTCACCCTTGCACACCAACTCCTTAGCTGCATTGTGCATTTTTACCTTACACCTTAATTTATTGAATCTGAAGTAAAGCTTTTCTGAACTTACATATACTGTCTCTCCAGGGTATACCGGGAGATAAAATTCCATTAGAGAATTGCTGAAGGCCACAGCAAGATCATTTATGTCTTTTTCCGGACTTTCCGAAAGCAAGAAAATACCCAGACAAACCAACCCGATTTGTGCACAACATTCGGTAAGTATAACACCTGGGGTCACCGGATGCTGCTTAAAATGACCTTGGTAAAATTCAAGATCCTTCTGAAAACAGAAACTACCCGTAGCACCGTTTTCATCTATATGAGATAATTTGTCCACAAATAGAAACGGTTTAGTATATGGCAGCTTTTCTATGATCTTGTTAACATCCATAATTTATCTTAAACTTTCACCTCCGTCTACTTTAATTACAGTTCCATTAATCCATTTGGCCTCTTCTGTACATAATAGATAGACCACATCAGCTACATCTTCGGGCGTGGTAAGGCGCGCATTCGGATTCCGCGATATAGCCTGCTCTATAATGTTTTCACTCCCCGGAATCCTCCTTAGCGATTCGGTATCCGTCACTCCGGCCTGTATACAATTGGTTTTTATACCAAGAGCTGCAAATTCCAGTGCCATATTTCTGGAAATAGCTTCCAGGGCGGCTTTTGCAGCTCCTACT
>CBDTVT010000118.1:0-9013 GCA_965364275.1 uncultured Eudoraea sp.
AGAAGTTGATTTTTATTCAAGCGGACAATGGGGAAATTACGGAAACGACCCGGGGGGCATAAGGTATTCTCCCCTGAATCAAATAAATACTGCAAACATAAAAAGCCTAAAATCTGCGTGGAGTTACCAAACAGGAGAATTACTTACCTATGAGGGAACAGAAGTAGCCTCAAAAGCTGCTTTTGAGGCTACACCAATAATGATAGACGGAGTGCTATATTTCAGCACCCCCACCAACCGAATCATAGCCATAACAGCAGATACCGGAGAAGAGTTATGGACATTTAATACTCGGGTAGACTTAAAAGCAAACTATTCAGAAATAACTTCCAGAGGGGTTTCTAAATGGATAGACCCTGAACTGAATCCTGAAGATCCAAACTATATGCGAATCCTGGCTGCAACTATTGACGGCCGCCTTATTGCCCTGGATGCCAATACCGGGAAACCCATAGCTTCGTTTGGAGAAAACGGCACCATAGACCTTACCGCAGGAATAGGTCGTATCCAGGTTACTTCACCACCAGCTATAATTAATGATTTAATTGTTATTGGCTCCACTATGGGGGATAACCAACGTTTTGATTATCCCCAGGGCGTTGTGCGGGCATTTAATGCCCGAACCGGTGTATTGGTCTGGTCCTGGGATCCCATCCCAAGAAAATCATCAGATTCCGGATACGATACGTGGCAGGGATCTAAAGCCCACCAAAGCGGAGCAGCCAATGCCTGGGCGCCTTTATCTTCCGATCCGGCACTGGATCTGGTTTTTATACCAACTTCCTGCCCAAGTCCTGACTATTATGGTGGGGAGAGAATAGGGGATAACCTGTATGCCAATTCTTTGGTTGCCATTAAAGCTTCTACCGGAGAAGTGGCCTGGCATTTTCAGACGGTGCATCATGATATTTGGGACTATGACCTTCCCGCACAACCAATACTGGTAACATTGGATAAGGGTGGTCAGGAGATAGATGCGGTAATTGTGCTAACAAAAATGGGACACATTTTTGCCTTTAACCGAGAAACCGGAGATCCGATATTTCCTATTGAAGAACGGGCTGTACCCCAATCTGAGGTCCCTGGAGAAAAAACTTCGCTTACGCAACCTTTCCCAGCCGCACTTCCAACTTTTGGAATAAGGGAGGTGACTATGGATGATGCCTGGGGTCCGACACCTGAACATTTGCAAATTGCAAAAGATAGAATTAGCAAGCTTACAAATAAGGGTGTTTTTACACCCCCAAGTTTGCAAGGCACAATTGTAGCACCCAGTAATGTAGGAGGTATGAATTGGAGTGGGGGAAGTTTTGATCCCGAAAGAAAACTTTTAGTAACCAACATTAACCGACTTGCGGCAGTAATACAATTGCATCCACGAAAGGATAGCGGCCCCAGGGATATTAACAAAAATAATCCGAGAGCAGAAATTGGCCGACAGGAAGGAACCCCATATTTAATGTCAAGAGACTATCTCCTTACGCCTTCTGATGGGAGTTATATCATGCAAACCCAACCGCCGTGGGGGACTTTGGCCGCTGTTGATATGAACAATGGCTCCTTAAAATGGGAAATACCTCTTGGCATTATGCTGGATCCAAATAAATACCCTGAAGCACGAAACTGGGGTTCCATAAACATTGGGGGTGCAATTACAACAGCTGGAGGCCTCGTATTTATAGCTGCTTCCCTGGATAACTACTTTCGGGCTTTTAATACAGAAACCGGAGAGCTCCTCTGGGAGGAATCTCTTCCTGCTGGTGGGCAGGCCACACCAATGACCTATCAGGTAGAAGGGAAACAGTATGTAGTCATAGCAGCCGGGGGTCATGGAAAACTTGGCACCAAGCTGGGTGATTATATTATTGCATTTGCAATAGACTAATCTCCGTTCTATTTAGAAGAAAGTTATTACAGAGATGAAATTCCTTATTTAACCCTACTGCGGTTAACTATATTTCTCTCGAATTTTTTGTCATTTTCCAATATTTCAAAAAAATCCTCAATAAACTCTTTTGCTATCCGAAATTGATTAGGATCGCGAAAGTACATTTGTAAACTATCTATGGTAGCAAAAATTTGTGTTTTATGGCTTAAATAGGTTTGCCTTACCTCTTGAAATATGGCTTCATCACGTTCATAGCCTTTATAGGCGCGTTGGGTAACACTTTCTATTTGAGTGGATATATTCTGGATATTGGATACCGTTGAGTAATGAGTATTAACCAACCCCGCCATATCAAAATCATAGGGAACCGCAATTATTTTATCATCTATAAACAAAAGCCTTTGATTGTGCTGAACCCTTGTGGAATAGTCGGTGTTACCTATCAAATATTCAAAAAATGCATTTTCTACCGCAAAAGTAGCGTCGTGCTGGAGTGGATGAATAGGCCTTTTTATCTGCTTCCCGTTCACTCGTTCACCTACGTTATCAATATCTTCAATTAGAAAACCTTGGATCTGCTGTTTCTTTATTCGCTGTCCTTTCACTTCATGAAATTCAAGCTCCACTAATCTGGTTTTGAAATGATAGGGCGAAATATCCTCATATAACTTATAGGCTAAGTATTCTTTTAAAACATAGTCATTGCCATTTCTCCCTTCCAGGCAGGGAAGTACTAGCTTAAGTTTCTTGTTTCCCTGAAAGAGTGTTCCTTTTGCTACAGATTTTTTTAGTTTGATTCGCAATGGAACATAATAACAGTTGTCCCGTCTAAAATTACCCCGGGCTCTGAGTTTAATATCCATTGAATCCCATACTGTATTTGCGTCTTTGTACCATAGCATTGATGCTATATAAGTGCTGTCGTTGGTGTTATCCCTTAAGTTTTTAGCGGAGAATTTTAGCTTTAATTGCAGTTGTTCCTGATTTTTAAAAAGCTCGGTAGTTTCTTTAATTGTACTTTCACTGCCGCCCTGTTGGGAAAATACTACATAGCCCAATAGCATATGAAGTAATAGAATTAGAAGTGCTGCAGGACTTTTCATAATATAGATTACGATCCTAATAAATATAATCATTTAATTTTCATCCTAGTATGCTCTGAAGTTCCTCTGCCAATTGTTTTCAGTTCCAAATAAAATATTAAAGGAATTCCTTTAATTTTTTATCGGCTTCTTGGCTGAGCAAAATTTATTATTGCTAACTTTCTAGCTTAAAACAACCTAAAAATCAACATTATGAGATTACTATTTTTTTATCTGTGTTTTGCTTTTATTTTATTAGGGTGCAAAACTGAAGTTGACAATTCTGCGAACGAGGCTTTTGAAGCAAATTCAAAAACTGTACTGACTAATTTAAAGGGATTTCAAAATGAAAATGTGGACTATTCCATGTACGCTAAAGAATTTTCCATGCTGGAAACTATGTTTGGAGCTGAAAAGGAATCCATTACCCTAGATGAAATGATAGCAAGCGACAAGCAAATGTGGGAAACTTTTGATTTTAAAATGTTAGCCGAACCCGTTTTATTGCCTGGAGTTAATGCGGATACCAGAATGCCAGATGGTTCGGTTCGCCATTACAGCGTCTGGGAAGTGACAATGCCTGCGACAGATTCCACCGAAGCCAAAACCGGCGCTATTAATTTGTATGAGTCTTTCGATTTTGACGCAGATGGTAAAATCTTAACGCAACAGGTTTACGGAGATTTTACGGGATTGATGATGTACCTAAGTAGCAATAATTAATTTTATCCTGTTTAAGAAACTAAACAAGCCTTCATTTTCTTATGAAGGCTTGTTTTTTTACTCCTAAAAACCTTCCAGCTAAATGAAAAAGTTTCCGAATGCCCTTGTTATCATGATAGGGTTTATTTTATTTTCTGCTGTATTAACCTATATTGTTCCTCAGGGTGAATACGAAAGATTCATTAATCCAGATACTAACCAGACAAAGGTTGTTCCAGGTTCCTTCGAGCAAATAGAAGCTCCGTCGGTTTCTGTTTTTGATATCTTATTATCTATTCCTGAAGGATTTATTGCCAGGGCCGATTTAATAGCACTCATTTTATTAATTGGAGCAAGTTTTTTTGTTATTGAAAAAACCGGCGCTCTAAAAGATGGTATTGAATATCTAACCACGCTTTTAAATGGCAGGGAAGAAATTGCCTTAATTGTGGTCTCGCTGGCATTTCTTACAGGGGGGGCGTTAAGCGGACTTCAGGAAGAAATTATTGCTATGACCCCCGTACTTTTATATCTGTCATCCCGTATGGGCTACAATTCTTTTGTTGCGGTAGCAATAAGCTACGGCTCGGCTATTTTAGGTGCAGCCTTTAGTCCTATCAACCCTTTTGCCGTAGTTATCGCCCAAAAAGAAACGAATCTGGAATTTTTATCGGGCAGTGGTTTTCGTTTGGTGGTGATGGCGATTGCATTTTGTATTTGGATGTTTATGGTGATCAGATATGCCAATAAAAATAAGGTGGTAAAAGAAGATCTGCACCTATTTGAAAAAAAGAACCTAAACCCCAGAAGCGCGCTCATCCTGGGATTGGTGGCACTGGCCTTTGTGATATTAATTGTAGGTATCCTAAAGTACAATTGGGGTTTTAATGAAATGTCTGCCGAGTTTTTTGTTATAGGTATACTGGTGGGTTTAATAGGAAAACTGGGCTTAAACGGCACAAGTGAAGCCTATATTGAAGGTTTTCAAGCCATGATATTTGCCTCTATTCTTGTGGGGTTATCCAGCAGTATTTCCATTATCCTTGAACGGGGAATGATCATAGATACGCTAATTTACGGACTGTTTACCCCTATGCAGTATTTACCCACCAGCCTGTCTGCTATTTCCATGATGGTCTCGCAGTCATTACTTCATTTAGTTGTTCCCAGTTATTCCGGACAAGCTGTTTTAACGATGCCTATACTGGCTCCTTTATCAGACTTAATAGGGCTTTCCAGACAGGTTTGTGTGCTGGCCTATCAGTATGGCGCGGTAATGACAGATCTGATCATACCCACCAACGGGGGACTTATGGCCGTTCTTGCTATTGCCGGCATCCCCTTTGATAAGTGGTTCAAATTTGCTATCAAGCTGGTATTGGTTATTATGGCTATCAGCGCTATTGCCATTGTGGTGGCAATATCAATTAACTTATAAGCCAAAAACCATTGGTTTTATTTGCTTTTTACAGTCGCGAAAGGCATTGCTCGCTCCTGCATTCCATCTGTTAAGGGCATTTGTTGTTTCCAAAGCCTGTAATAATGCCCCTGCGAGTGATAAAGAAAATTATGTGAGCCCTCCTCCAATACCTTGCCTTTATTCAATACTACTATTTTATCTGCCTGCAGAACCGTGCTTAGCCGATGCGCAATCAGGATAATGGTTTTGTTGGCTTGTCTGAGGCCTGCGATAGCTCTTTGTACATAGTTTTCTGAACTGCTGTCCAGAGAGGACGTTGCTTCATCGAGCACTAAAACTTCGGGTTCTTTGTAAAGTGCCCTGGCAATAGCTATCCTTTGTTTTTGTCCGCCGGAGAGGGTAGCGCCGTTTTCACCCAGATAAGTACTAAAACCATTAGGGAGGTTTTCTATAAAATCAAGAATACCAATCTTTTTGCAGATAAGAATAATCCTTTCCATTTCCGGGGCAAATTCACCCACGGCAATATTGTCTATTACATTCCCGGCAAACAAATCAATTTTTTGGGGTACTACAGAAACAATGTCCCTGAGACTTGTATTATCTGCATATTTCAGATCAATTTCCCCTATGGTAATGGTCCCTTTTTGAATGGGGTACAGGTTTTGCAATAAAGATATTAGCGTAGATTTTCCGGAGCCGCTTTCTCCCACTATAGCCGTAATCTTACCCATTGGAATAATTAAATTTAATTTTTTAAAAACCTCAACCCTTGTTCCATATCTGAAGGCTACATTTTTGAGATGTATGTCCCCAAGATTTTCCTTTTTAATATAAATCCTGTTTTCGGTTTCCTCCCTTTCCAGATCCATAATCTCAAATAACCGGTCCGCTGCAATCAGGGCATTCTGTATTTCTCTGTTAGCCCCGATAAGGCTGGCTACAGGCCCGGTAAAATAGCCCACAATAGCGTAAAAAGACATTAATTCCCCCGGAGTAATTTCTCGCTTTATGACAAAGTAGGAACCACTCCATAAAAGGATTATGGTAAATAATTTTGAAATTGATCCGCTGCCGACTGAAGAGAAAACGGAATTTAATGCAGAATTATACCCTGTTTTCAGTAAACTTATAAACTTGGTTTCCGTCTTGATATTGGCGAAGCTTTCCAGCCCAAATCGCTTTATGGTTCCAACGGCATTCAGAGATTCAACCAACTGACTTTCCAGTTCTGCGGATTTCTCCATGATCTTTCGTTCCGTTTTTCTGTTCAGCCTGTTTACTACAAAATAGACCATGGCATACACGGGAATAACTGTTAACATGATTAGTGCCAGTTTCCAGTAGAACGAAAACATGAGTGCAAAAGAAAAGAAAATAATAAGCACATTTACAGTAAGATTCAATGAAACACCATTAATAAAGGCTCGAATTTTTACAGCATCATTGATACGGGATATGATCTCTCCTACGCGCATAGTGTCAAAGAACTGTTGAGGTAGTTTAAAAAGATGTTTGTAATAGCCCAGTATAAGTCGCACGTCAATTTGCTGCCCCGATTTTATCAAAAAAACATCCTTAAATATCCCAATTACCAGCTGAAGTATGAGCAATACCACCATGATGACACTTAATAAATTCAATAGCCTGGTGTTCCCGCCAACAAAAACAAAGTCGGTTAACTTTTGAATATAAATAGATGTAGAAAATCCCAAAAGTGTATAAACAACAGCTCCGGCAAATGCCTGTAAGAGAATCCATTTATGAGGTTTTAAGAGGAACCAGAAACGTCTGTAAACAGAGACTTTTTCATTACCTTTTACAAAATTCTCTTCAGGTTGTAAGAGCAACAAAACCCCTGTCCACTCTTTTCGAAACTCATCATGAGTCTTTTTTTGGAGCTTACCATAGGAAGGATCCATGATGGTAATATGCTTTTTAGTCACTTCATAGATCACCACATAATGATGCAACACTTCTTTCACCACCACATGCGCTATAGCCGGCTTAGGTATTTTAAAAAGGCTGTCAAAATCTCCCCGTACCCCTTTAGCTTCAAATCCAAGTTTTTGGGCGGCTTCCAAAAGGCCAAGTACATTAGTGCCTTTTTTATCGGTGCCTGCATATTGCCTGATTCTGGCTATTGGGATCTGCAGTTGATAATGTGCTGCAACAGAGGCAAGGCTGGCTGCTCCGCAATCTGTAATATCATGCTGTTTTATTGTGGTTTTTGCCATTAGCAGGAATCGTTATGGAACAAGGTAGTGTGGCTGGCTGCAGAAGGGTTGCAAATTGCATTTAAAATAAAACAAAAAACGCCTCATTTAAGGAGGCGTTTTCTAATTAATACTCTTCTAATACTTTAATATAAAAAACAGTGCCTAAAATGATAATAGGCTGCATTTCTCAGAGCATCTATTAATTTTACACCTAAATCGTGTCCATTGTTATAATCGTTTTTTGTCCCTCCATTAATATTTTGAAGATCCTTTATTTTTAATTCTATTGTTGTCATAATTTCTGTATGTTTTAGTTAAATTTTTATTGATGAACCTTCCATTGCGCACCTGGCTAATCCTTTACGACTAAGATCATCAGTTTCACCGCATAAACTTCGCACTTAACTATCAATTTATTACAGGACTGATAAAACAGGTAGGATATTATTAATGCCATGAAATAGGCAAGAATAAATAAAGCCGTATTTAATTCTAATATAACCG
This sequence comes from uncultured Eudoraea sp., assembly GCA_965364275.1. Taxonomy (GTDB): domain Bacteria; phylum Bacteroidota; class Bacteroidia; order Flavobacteriales; family Flavobacteriaceae; genus Eudoraea. The sequence goes on from CBDTVT010000118.1 coordinate 7,816, forward strand.
TTTATTGTTCCACCCAGTAACTGAGGAAAAGTAAGTAATGGGAAAAGTAGGAATTTGTTAAAAGTTAACTCGAGAAGATCTAAATGAAGAAAAGCGAAAAAGATAATAGAACAATAATAAATCCATCTAAAATTTGCATTCCAAAATTTTAAAAAATAGGTTAAATATTTATTTGCAAAAAAATAGGTGATTAACGCAAAAAGAATTGATATTACTATTCTTACTAATATATGCTCTTCAATATTTATGTGACCAATCCCATAAACCAATTTAGAGGTAAGCACATAGGTAAGAAGCAAAACAGTAATAGTAATATAAATTGGCTTAAAAACAAGTGACAATCTAAATATTGCTTCCTCCAGAATAGGCCCTAATAGTAATGCATATAGTATAAAACCCAGAGGTGACATTTTATTTCTTATGTCAACTACGGCAGGTGATTCTATATCAATAAAACTGGCTATTACTATAAGCCATATTATAAAAAATAATAATTTAATCAAATAAAATATGAAGACAGATTTAAGGTTCTCTTTGACATCATAAGATCTGCTCAATTTGTTATCAGGATTCTTTACGAAATTGACTATTGTTTTAATCTTTTGAACAATTACATCTTTGGCGGAGTTTTTACCTTGATTCTTCATAGATTGAGGAGAATAAAATAATAAATTTATTTATTGGACATTTGGATTCACACCTTGGGTTTCATATTGAGTTCTATACTTGAATTAACTCATTGGCCTTGATCCTAAAAAACTCTTCTGATGAGCAAGAGGACTGGTACGTCAAAAAAGTCACCCCAAATTTTTAGAGTGACTTTTTATTTAGTGCAAACTTATTAGCCATGAATAAGTTCAGCAAACCAGCTAACTACCTTGCCAAAAGTCTCCACCCCATGTCGAAGATGATTGCCTACAGCATGACCAAAATTGTAGTCGCTTTTCACTCCGCCATTGATTCTTATTGTTTCATCAAATTTTAAATATTCTAATTCCATTTTTATTACATTTTATAAGTTTTAATAATCAAATCAATTTATCTAATGTCGTTCAACACCATTCATCCCATCGACACTTTTCTCGTAGATGGCCGTAGACAACTGCGTGTATGGGAAAAAGACTTGAGTAACATAAACGCCTCTGCTAAACAGTGTTCCGATAAATTAGCCTTAAAACAAGAATCCTTAAAAACCGCC
>CBDTVT010000119.1:0-8957 GCA_965364275.1 uncultured Eudoraea sp.
TTATTTGATGAAGTGATGAAGTTGGGTCTTGACAAATCTCTTCGCTGTGGACTGGGGATCCTTGAAGGAACAGAGCAAATGGAAACATGGTCTGCAAATTACTCGCCTGACGGTAAGGTTAATTTAAGAACGGGGATGTTAAATATGACCATACACCCAATGTTAGTGAGGCTTAAAAAAGCCTGGAAAAATAAAAAGCCAGGATATTCCTACAAATTCATAGGTGAAGATGTTACCAAGTATTACAACGCACTGAATAAGGAACCTCAATATCCATATAATGTAGATTTAAAAACATTACCTGAAAAAGTATTCCACAATAGTTTCTTTTTCTCTTCAGGTATTCTTTTTGGTTTTACAGAGAACCCCATTTCAGTAGAAGCAGCTCAGGTATTAAAAAGATTTGCCAATGTTTTTGGGCAAACATATAGAAGATATTTAGACCTTCAAAAAGCGGAAGCCCAAGCCAGGGAAGCGCAGATTGAAGCAGGATTGGAAAGGGTCAGAGCCAGTGCCATGGCCATGCAATCGGCTGATGATTTGTTGCAGGTATCCAATGTTTTAAGAGCACAAATGGCCAACCTGGGCCAGGCTGCCCTGGAATCTTCCATCATACATCTTTATGAAGAAGACAAAGACAAGATCCTTGCCTGGTATTCCTACAGGAATCCAAATTCACCTTCTGATAAAATTATTTCCGATGAAGCCCGGCCTCATAAGAAATCAACCGCTTATATCAGGAAAACAATAGCGAAGTATAAATCCGGGGAAACAGAATACACCATTGTCGCCAAAGGCGAAATGTTAAGGGAATGGTATAAGGAATTGGAAAGTCTGAACGCCGATGTGTTGGACTATGATGAAAATGGAGCCATCGTTGTTCCGGACGTTTTATACTATCATTATTCGAATTTTTCCGGGGGTTCCCTGCTAATGGTTTCTAATGAAGCACCAGCCCAAGAGACCAAGGAACTGCAAAAACGTGCGGCGGGCGTTTTTGATATGGCTTACAGGAGATATCTCGACCTGAAAAAAGCAGAAAAACAAGCGCGTGAAGCACAGATTGAAGCAGCCCTGGAAAGGGTTAGGGCAAGTTCTATGGCCATGCATAAGAGTGAAGATCTTCCTGAAACAGCACAGGTACTATTTGAACAATTTGCATTATTGGGTAACATGCCCGACCGAATAAGTATTGGTATTATTAAGGAAGAAGAAAAATTGATAGAGCTATGGGCTACAGATCAAATTGGTAGTCAGCTAGATCACGCACACAGTGGTCCTTTAGATGAAGCTACCACAATAACTAAACTACATAAAGCCTGGAAAGAGGGTAAAGATTCTTTCGTAGTTGACCTGTCTGGCCAAAAACTAAAGGACTGGGTACGCTATATTAAAGAAGATATGAAGATGTATATCGACGATTCCCATATTAAAGGGAGAAGAGTACAACAGGCCGCTTTTTTCTCTAAAGGAATGCTTCTTTGTACCACAAATGAACCTGTTTCCGATGAGATCATGCAATTATTGATCCGTTTTACCAAGGTTTTTGACCAAACCTACACCCGTTTTCTGGACCTTCAAAAAGCGGAAGCCCAGGCGAGGGAAGCGCAGGTTGAAACCGCCCTGGAAAAAGTTCGTTCCAGGACCATGGCCATGCAGCGAAGCGAAGAGTTAACTCAGGTTGCAGATGTCTTATTTGGACAAATACAAGAACTTGGTACTGCCGGATTGAGGCGGTGTGTAATATGTATTTTTAATAATTCAGCCTCGTCATTTGAGCTTTGGTACACCAGTGAAGATGGCAACTCTAATACTAAGAGCATTATTATTCCTACCACAGGGAATGATGTAGCAAAATGGATGACAAAAACCTGGAAAGAAAAGAGAACCGACAGTATGGAACTTGAAGAAGCCAAGATTCAGGATTTCGTGGGATTTTTGGAACATCATGGCTGGATTTATCCGAAAGGAGAGAAACCTGCAAAATATATGGTGTTAAGCGTATGCCCGTTTTCTCATGGAACCTTAATGCCGGTTACATATAAGCAGCTTGGAAAAAGTGAGTTTGAATTATTGCAGCGTTTCGCCTCCGTTTTCCAGCAAACATATACCCGCTTTCTGGACCTTCAAAAATCAGAAGCCCAGGCAAGGGAGGCAACCATTGAAGCAGCCCTGGAAAAAGTACGTGGTAAAGCCATGGCCATGCATAATAGTAGTGATTTAGTAGCTACGGCCGGTATTGTATTTACTGAATTGAAAAAATTGGGCATCAATACCTTCCGCAGTGGTGTGGGCCTGCTTACCAAGGAAAACCGGGAAGTGAAATTATATTCCGCAACTTCATCTGAAGACGGAGACAGTCTTTCACTAGTTGGGAAGGTGCTGCTGGATGGTCATCCGGTGCTATCGCAGATGTATAGGCATTGGATACGAAATGAAGATTATTTCTTTGAACTAAAAGGGGATTTGCTGAAGCAGTACTACGAAAAACTCGACTCCCACTTTGCAGTTCCCTCTACACATTTAGATACTTATGAGCAATTTGGCTACTTTCTTCCATTCTCAGAGGGCCTTTTTTATTGTTGGTCGGATAAGCCCTATACCAAATCAGAAATAGCTATTCTGCATCGGTTTAACACTATCATGGATCTCACTTTCAGGCGCTACATAGAATTACAAAAGTCGGAGGCAAATGCATTGGAAGCTATAAGGCGCTCATCCGTAGATAGGGTACGGGGTGAGATTGCCAGTATGCGATCTACTTCAGATCTGGAACGCATTACACCATTGATATGGGACGAATTGACTACCCTTGAAGTTCCCTTTATTCGTTGTGGGGTGTTTATTTTTAATGAAAATTCCAGTTCGGTTCAAATTTATCTATCGGCCCCTGATGGGCATTCCCTTGGGGTAATGGATCTAGAGTTCGATGCCGACCCCTTAATTGAAAATGCCGTGGATCATTGGCGGAAAGGAGCTGTGTTCCAAGCCCATTGGAGTGCTGCAGATTTTATCAGCTGGGCTAATTCTTTAATAGCGCAACGAAAAATAAAAGATCAGGTTTCTTACCAGGACGCTGAAAGCCCGCCAGAATCACTCGATTTGCATTTTATTCCTTTTAAACAAGGTATGTTGTATGTGGGGAATATCGAACCCTTGAGTGCGGATGAAATAAGTCTGGTGAAAGCTTTGGCTGAAGCCTTTGCAATCGCTTATGCGCGTTACGAGGATTTTACCAAATTGGAAAAGGCCAAAGAAAGTATCGAAACAACGCTTACCGATTTAAAAGCAACCCAAAACCAGTTGGTACAGTCCGAAAAAATGGCATCACTGGGAGAACTTACTGCAGGGATTGCGCATGAAATCCAAAACCCCCTGAACTTTGTCAATAATTTCTCTGAAGTAAGTGTGGAACTTATTGAGGAGATGCATGAGGAATTGGAAAAAGGTGACCTTAAGGAAGCGATGGCCATCGCAGAGGACGTCAAACAAAACCTGGATAAGATCACCCACCATGGTAAAAGGGCCGATGGAATAGTAAAAGGAATGCTGCAACATAGCCGCAGCAGCAATGGAGTAAAGGAACCTACCGATATCAATGTGCTGGCAGATGAATATTTACGTTTGGCCTATCATGGGTTGCGGGCCAAGGAAAAGAGCTTTAATGCTACTATGAAGACAGATTATGATGACTCCCTTGAAAAAGTAAATGTTATTCCACAGGATATTGGCCGGGTAATTCTCAATTTAATTACGAATGCTTTCTACGCAGTAAATCTGAAGTCCTCCGAAGCCTTGGCGGAAGATAGAGATTATGAACCGACGGTTTCAGTAAGTACCAAAAAGATTAATGGCAAGATTGAAATTAATGTTACCGACAACGGCAACGGTATTCCTAAAAAGGTGCTTGCCAAGATCTTTCAGCCCTTTTTTACCACTAAGCCCACCGGGCAGGGAACAGGATTGGGACTGTCTTTAAGTTATGATATTGTTAAGGCACATGGAGGGGAGATATCGGTAAAAAGTAAAGTCGGTGAAGGAACAGCTTTTACAATAGCATTGCCGGCATAGGCCTGTTTTGCAATTGGGTTCGTCTTTAATAGATTTTAACACCAAACTAAATTAATGAGGTTTTGGAAGACAAATGGGAAAAACAAACTTTCTCGGAACAAAACCCTGGAAAAACATAGCTGTCCAACAATAGATATGGAAAAAGAGGGCATAAATTCCAAATAGTCTTTTAATGTCCTTTTTTATTAATATGGAAATAATTTTTTATACCTTTTAATAAATTTTGTGTGCAATTATCCCTCGACACGTATTTTGTTTGCTTTTATCTGTAGCGTATTCATTTACATTAGCCTCAATTATTTGGATCCGAATTTTGTGAAACAATTCACCAATTGAATTTCAAAGGCCTGATTTCCTTTGTTTTAAAAACTTGGGCATATGAGACTAATAATTACATTGCTGTTTGTACTATTCCAAATTATTAGTTCCAATTTGGTCTCTGCTCAGGAGGTGGTGATATCAGGTACAGTTTCCGATGCCAATGGCCCCTTAATTGGTGCAAGCATAGTAGAAAAAGGCACCACTAACGGAGCACAAACCGATTTTGATGGTAATTTTTCCCTTGAGGTCTCTGATGTAAATGCCACCTTGGTTTTCTCCTACATCGGGTATGCAAATAAAGAAGTTCCGGTTAATGGACAAACAACCTTAGAAATAAATTTGGATGTAATTATCGCTAATTTGGATGAGGTTATTGTTATTGCCTATGGAACGACGAAAGTGAAAGATGCAACAGGTTCTCTTGTTGGGGTAGCTTCCAAGGATTTTAATAGGGGTGTTATTATTTCACCAGAACAACTGATACAAGGTAAAGCTGCGGGAGTACAGATAACGGTGTCTAGTGGGGAACCGGGCGCAGGTATTGAAACCCGTATCAGGGGCAGTAATTCTGTACGTTCCAACAACAATCCATTATTTGTTGTTGACGGTGTACCACTTGATGGCGGTGAAACATCTACCACGGGTTCCAATAGACCTCCTAGAAACCCATTGAACTTTTTGAATCCTTCAGATATTGAAAGTATGAGTGTTCTTAAAGATGCCTCATCTACAGCAATTTATGGGTCTCGAGGAGCTAATGGAGTTGTTATCATTACAACGAAAAGTGGTAAGACCGGTGGTTCTGGTGTTTTTGAATTTTCCTCGTTTGTAAGTATTTCTTCAATTGCAAAGAGATTTGATCTATTAGACAGAGATGAGTTCTTAGCAGGAATTACGCAGTATGGTGGTGATGCCGCTGCAGTTGATTTTGGAGACAATACCGACTGGCAAGATTTTGTTACAAGAACGAGCATCTCCGAAAACCTAAATTTATCCTGGTCCAAAAATTATGGTAAAGGAAACATCATTGCGACTTTTGGTTACGGAAAGGAAAGCGGTACTATAAAAAAGACTTCCCTGGAAAGGGCTACCGGGAGGCTTAATTGGTCGCACCGCTTCTTAAAGGACAAGCTTGAGCTTAGTTTTCGAGGTACATTGTCCAGAGTAAATGATGAGGCTTTTTCACCTACCCAAGCTTTATCCCTTGCTTATAGCGCCAACCCTACTATTCCGACAAGCCTGGATTTTAGTTCACCTGGTATTCTAACTCCTTCAGAAGTTTTGGAATATCAACAGATCACGGGCTCTACAAATAGATTCTTAGCAAATTTTTCAGTGGATTATGCGGTTACTTCGGAACTGTCAGCAAAGCTAACTGTAGGGTATGACAACTCTCAATCTACTACGCTTTCTGTTAATAGCCGAGATAACCTGGATACATTTGGTGCTCCTGGCAGAGGATCTGGAGATCTTTTTGATATTAATGTGGCAAACAATTTATTGGAGGCCATAGTTACCTATAAAAAGAAATTTAAAAATTCCTCGTTGGATGCCCTCTTGGGATTCTCTTACCAGGATTTCCAGAGAAGCGGTAGAAATGTAGAGGGTTGGGGATTTTCTACCAGTGACCTTAATGAAGCGGGCAAAAACTTGGAAAATTCTGCCAATACCATTGAAGCAGCCATAAGTGGTAATTACCAACAGTATGGTCTTGGAACCAACGCTCCCGATATTTTTGTGAACAGACTCTTCCCATTAGGTACAGATATGATATCGCCGGTAGCCACAAGTGTTACTTCTATTTTTGGGGATACCTTTGATTTTACCGATGAATTGCAATCTTTCTTTGCAAGGTTAAATTATTCCATGTCCAATAAATACCTGTTTACAGCAACTGTACGTGCGGATGGTTCTTCACGTTTTGGTCCGGATAACAAATATGGTTTCTTTCCCTCAGCTGCCTTTGCCTGGAAAATAGATGAAGAAGATTTCATTGGTGTTGGTGTCTCAACCTTAAAACTACGCCTAAGTGGAGGTCTCACGGGTAACCAGGAAGGTCTTGGATTTGCCAATTTTGTTAGAAGTGAGCGGTACGCAGAAGGTTTTATTGGAAATGGAGGGGAAATAAATATTCCGGGCACCCAGGTAATTTCTTTTGTAAACAATGCATTGAAATGGGAAGAAACATTGTCTTTTAATGTTGGTGTCGATTTTGGATTTAATCTTGATAGGCTTTCCGGCTCAATTGATGTATACCGAAAAGAAACAGAAGACTTATTGATAAAGGTTTCAGCGGCCCAACCTTCACCTCGGCCATTTATATTCCAAAATTTAGACGCTATTGTGTTAAACCAGGGAATTGAATTTGCATTGGCATATGATTTTGTGCAATCTAAAAACTTTAATATGGATGCATCGTTTAATATCGCTTACAATGAGAACGATTTACAGGATTTTGCCGGACAAATTCCGGCTGGTGCAATTAGCGGTCAGGGTTTGTCAGGGGCATTTGTCCAGTTGCTTACTGGAGGCCAGCCGTTGTTTTCGTACTATTTAAGGCCTTTTGAAGGTTTTGATGAAAACGGGCAGCCAATAGGTGATGTTCAGACTTTTGTTGGGCAAGATGCCTTACCGGATGTAACTGCAGGTTTCTCTTTAAACGCATCCTATAAAAATTGGAATTTTGCTGCCTACCTTTCAGGTCAATTTGCTTTCTCGGTCTATAATGGTACCCGGAATGCGTTTTTTACAGCCGGGTCTTTAAGAAGTGGAAATAATGTTACAAAAGATGTTTTAACTAGCGGCGAGTCCGGTAGTGCAGCAGCCGAGGTTTCTGAGCGATTCCTGGAAAAAGGTGATTATGTTCGTATGCAAAACGCAACCATTGGTTATAATGTGCCCATAGGTGATATAGGAACTTTTAAAAGTCTTCTATTAAATGTGACCGGACAAAATTTATTTCTTATTACAGGGTATAGTGGACTTGATCCGGAGGTTAATACATCCGGCTCCAATTTTCTAAACGGTATTCCTACTGCTGGGATTGACAATCTGGCCTACCCAAGACCAAGGACAATTACATTTGGTTTAACCGCAAAATTTTAAAAAAATCATGAGAGATGAACAAATTAAAAATTATTTGCTGCTGGCCATATTGGCAATAACGATCATCGCCTGTTCTGATTTGGAGATAGAAGGAAAAGATCGCATCATAGATACATCCACAACAGAAGGAGGAATATTTAATGGCGTTGAAAGTGTACCTGCTTCACTTGACAATATTTTCAATCGATTAGGTCCTAGTTTAATTGGGATTGGCGATTTTAATGGCTTGCAAGAGATAACCACCGATGAACAGCTTGTTCCTACCAGAGGTACTGATTGGGGTGATAATGGTTTATGGAGAACCTTGCACACCCACACATGGGATTCATCACACGGTATGATTATTTCTACATGGAATGCGTGGAATGAAACCATATTCCTTACTTCTGAGGTAATTGACCCCAGAAGTAATGCTTCACAAGAAGAGGTGGCACAAGCAAGTTTTGTTCGAGCTTTTGCCACCTGGGTTATTATGGACCTGTTTGGTCAGGTTCCTAATAGAGCACCGGATCAAGGGCCGGAAATTAATCCTGTTGTTTTATCGAGCACTGAAGCACTTGCCGCAGTACTTAGTGACTTGGATATTGCTATTGCCGGATTACCGACAGCTGTAGCTGGCGATATGGATAATCTTAAAAGAGGAACCAAATCCGCTGCCCGCTTCTTAAAAGCCAGGGTACTTTTAAATTCAGGTGTTTATAATGGTACTGGTAATCCTCAATCGCTAGATGAAGTTGTTTCCCTTGTAGATGCGATCGCGGCTGATGGTTTTGCTTTGCAATCAGGGTATTTTAGTTTATTCGAAGAGAGTGCTGATTCAGAAACCGTCTTTTGGTTACCCACTAGTGTTGGCGTTCTTATCTATGCAGCTTTACATTACAATCAAGGGAATGGAGGTTGGAATGGCTATTGCACCCTGGCTGAATTTTATGCCATGTTTGAAGGGGATGCGGATAGCAATGCTTTCGGATTAGGTCAGGAAGAGCGTAGAGGATTTGTTCCAGGCATAAATGAATCGAATGAATCCAATAAAGGTATAGGGTATGGCTTCCTTATAGGACAACAGTATAGTTCAGATGGTACCAAAACAAAAGAACGTACTGGTAAGGATCTGTTTTTCACCAAAGAATATCCTGGTATGATAGGTGTTGGTGAGGCCAATGGTATTCGAGTACTTAAATATCACCCAAGTAAGGACGATGGATTTACAAATCATGCCATCATTTTTCGGTATGCGGATGCCCATTTGATGAAAGCCGAAGCTATTCTTCGTTCTGGTGGCAATGCCACTGCCATGGTGAATGAACTTAGAGCAATTAGGGGCGCTACACCCCTGGGCACGGTATCTGAAAACGAATTATTGGAAGAAAGGGGAAGGGAATTATATCTTGAATTGGTTAGAAGAACAGATATGATTCGTTTTGGCCAGTTTACCAGGAATTGGGAGTTTAAAGACCCGA
>CBDTVT010000120.1:0-8954 GCA_965364275.1 uncultured Eudoraea sp.
GCCCTTCATGTGTGGCAGGATGACCTTGCAGGCGAGAGTTCAATAATCTAAATGTTTGTAATTCTTCAATGGGGAAGTAACCACGCCTGGCCAGAACACTGTAAAAAAGCGGAGAAATATGGCCGTTGGATAAAAAGAAAAGATCTTCATCACGACCATTCATATCAAAACCTTCTTTTAAGTCCATGATTTCATTATACAAGGCTACCATAAATTCTGTACATCCTAAAGAGCCTCCCGGGTGGCCTGAATTTACTTTATGCACCATACGTACAATGTCTCGGCGAACTTGTGAAACGAGGTCTTGTAATTCCTTTAATTCTGACATTTTATCTCTGTTTTATCAGCATCAAATGTAGTGGCAAACTTTTGCTTGCACAAGAGGAGTTATAATATTTTATTAACGTTAGAACCCTTTATGGAACTTTATTTTTTTGTTAAGTATTTTATGCAAGTCAGTTGAGTATATTTGCCATTGAATTCTTACTTTGAAGTTTAAATTAGAACATACAGATCCTGGAACACAGGCCCGTGCGGGAGAATTAATAACCGACCACGGTGTAATTAAGACTCCAATATTTATGCCAGTGGGTACGGCCGGGTCTGTAAAAGGTGTTCATCAGAGAGAACTTCGAGATGAAATTGATCCCGATATTATTTTAGGTAATACCTACCATTTATTTTTAAGGCCAAAAATTTCAATTTTAGAACAGGCAGGCGGGCTTCATAAATTTATGGGTTGGGATAGAAATATTCTAACTGATAGTGGGGGTTACCAGGTATACTCCCTGTCTGCCACCAGGAAAATAAAGGAGGAAGGTGTAAAGTTCAAATCTCATATTGATGGCTCTTTACATATGTTTACTCCCGAAAATGTTATGGAAATTCAAAGGACAATTGGTGCGGATATTATTATGGCCTTTGACGAGTGTACGCCATATCCATGTGAGTACAATTATGCAAAACAATCTATGAACATGACCCACAGATGGTTAGATCGTTGTATAAAGCATTTGGATAAGTTACCCTATAAGTATGGCCATTCGCAGTCGTTCTTTCCAATTGTACAAGGATCTACTTTTAAGGACCTTCGTATTCAGTCTGCAGAGTACATCGCAAATGCAGGGGCAGAGGGAAATGCCATAGGCGGTCTTTCAGTTGGAGAACCGGCGGAGGAAATGTACGCTATGACCGAAGTAGTATGTAATATTCTGCCTAAGGATAAACCGCGGTACCTTATGGGTGTGGGAACACCAATAAATATTTTAGAGAATATTGCGTTAGGAATAGATATGTTTGATTGTGTTATGCCTACCAGAAATGCAAGGAATGGTATGTTATTTACGGCACATGGTACTATAAATATCAAAAATAAAAAATGGGAGAATGATTTTTCCATGATTGATGAAGAGGGAACTACCTTTGTTGATAAAGAATACACTAAAGCATATTTACGCCATTTATTTGCGGCGAATGAATATTTGGGAAAACAAATTGCCACTATTCACAACCTTGGTTTTTATATACGATTAGTAAGGGAGGCCAGAAAGCATATTTTGGAAGGAACTTTTTCAAACTGGAAAGATAAGATGGTTCAGCAGATGGATAAGAGGTTATAAGCATGACGATTATAGACAAATACATACTAAAAAGGTATCTGGCCACTTTTGGAACGATGTTGTTGCTGTTTGTTCCTATTGGCATCATGCTTAATCTGGCTGAGCAGATAGGGAAGATGATCGACAATGAAGCTCCTCTGAATGAAATACTTATTTACTATCTCAACTTTACGATATACATTGGTAGTTTGTTGTTTCCGATCTTTTTGTTCTTATCAATTATTTTCTTTACATCCAAATTGGCAAATAATACGGAAATAGTAGCTATTCTAAGTTCCGGAGTTTCATACAGCCGCTTTTTGCGACCCTACTGGATAGGGGCAAGTATTATTGCCGTAATGATGTTTTTTATGGGAATGTTCATTGTGCCTAATGCGAGCAAGAGATACAATGAGTTTAAGTTTGAATATTTAAAAAGAGGTAGAAAAGACCGGGTAACCAGTAATATTTTTAATCAACTCAATGAGAATGATTTTATATATGTCAGTAGTTTTGACCCGGCAAGAAGGATAGGTTATAATTTTACTTTTGAACACTTTAATGATCAAAATCAACTGGATTATAAGATATCTGCAAGTAATATTCGTTGGGTACCAAAAGACAGCTTATATAGATTAACGTCATACACTAAAAGGAAGATAAGGGCAAATGCTGAGATTATTGAGAAAAAAAGAAGACTGGATACTTTATTTATATTTAACATTGAAGACTTAACCCCAGTTTCCTATGTAGCCGAGACCAAAAATTTATTTGAACTTGATGAATTTATCGAGGTTCAGAAGAATAAAGGAGCATCAAACATAAATACTTATATTCTAGTAAAATACAGACGGTGGGCACTACCAATTACCGCATTTATTCTTACTGTTATTGGGGTGGCTGTTTCTTCGGCGAAACGCCGTGGTGGGATGGGTGTAAACCTTGCCTTTGGAATTGGAGTTGCCTTTATTTATATATTTTTTGACAAAGTTTTTGGTACTCTGGCTGAACAATCTGGCTTTTCTCCTTTACTGGCCGTAATAATACCTAATCTGGTATTTGGTATTTTAGGGTTTTATTTGCTTAAAAATGCCAAACGATAAGTTAAAAAACTACCTGCATCTTCACCTGATTGTATTTATTTGGGGCTTTACGGCAGTACTTGGGAAGCTAATTTCAATAGATGCAATGCCTTTGGTATGGTATCGAATGCTAATCGCCTCTTCTTTAGTTGCAGTTTTTGTTTTATTTAAGCATTATTCCCTTAGGGTAAGTACTAAAACTTTATTGGTTATGTTGACGGCTGGTGTTATAATAGCGTTGCACTGGGTCACATTTTTTAAAGCAATTAAAGTTTCTAACGTGTCCATTGCATTGGTAACAATGTCTACCGGCGCATTGTTTACCGCATTTCTGGAACCAATATGGTATGGAAGGAAAATGCTTTGGTATGAAGTAGCATTTGGTTTGCTGGTTGTTTTTGGTTTATACCTTATTTTTAATGTTAACACGTCTTATAGTCTAGGTATGGGCCTGGCTCTTATTTCTGCCCTCCTGGGATCTATATTTACCTTAATTAACGGACAATTAATAAAAACCAATAAGCCGTCAACAATATCTTTTTACGAATTAATGAGTGGTACACTTTTTATTTCAATTTATCTGGCAATAAACGGATCCTTCAATAAATCCTTTTTTACGCTTCCATTCAATGACTGGTTTTTCATTTTTATCCTGGCCTCTGTCTGCACGGCCTATGCTTTTATTGCCGCAATAAGAGTTATGAGATTTATCAGCCCATATACCGTTATGCTCACTACAAATTTGGAACCGGTTTATGGTATTTTCCTGGCTCTTTTAATCTTTGGTCAAAGTGAAAAGATGAGCCCGCTTTTTTATATTGGAGCTCTAATTATAGTTATCACTATAATTGCTAATGGTATTTTAAAGAATAGGGGAAAATCAAAGTATGAAAATGGAATAGGAGGTAAGGTTTCGTGATGTGTTTATTAATTTAATGTATAAGACGACATAAAATTTTATATTTGTTCAGACAATCAAACTAATGCCATCTTTATAAGTGGCAAAAACCTTTTTTAATGGAATATTTGGAATTTGAACTTCCTATTAAGGAATTGGTAGAGCAATTGGAGAAATGCCAGATTATTGGCAAGGAGAGTGAAGTTGATGTAACTGAGACCTGCCGGCAAATTGAAAAAAAATTAGACGAAACACGGAAAGATATTTATAAAAATCTTAGCGCGTGGCAGAGGGTACAACTTTCAAGACATCCAAACAGACCTTATACTTTGGATTATATTAAAGCCATTTGTGGGGATACCTTTTTAGAATTACATGGTGATAGGAATGTGAAAGATGACAAAGCCATGATTGGTGGTCTGGGTAAAATTGGGGACCAAAGTTATATGTTTATTGGCCAACAGAAGGGATATAATACAAAGACCAGGCAGTACAGGAATTTTGGGATGGCTAATCCCGAAGGATATAGGAAAGCGCTCAGACTTATGAGATCTGCTGAAAAATTTGGAATCCCTGTTGTTAGCTTAATTGATACTCCTGGTGCATATCCTGGTATTGAAGCAGAACAGAGAGGACAAGGGGAAGCTATAGCCAGAAATATACTTGAAATGACCCGCCTTAAAGTGCCAATTATTGTGGTGATAATAGGGGAAGGTGCTTCCGGTGGTGCCTTGGGAATAGGAGTAGGTGACAAGGTATTGATGCTCGAAAATACTTGGTACTCTGTAATATCGCCGGAATCCTGTTCTTCAATTTTATGGAGAAGTTGGGAGTACAAGGAAATTGCGGCTGAGGCATTAAAACTTACCTCGACAGACATGAAAAAATTAAAACTAATAGATGAGATTGTTCGGGAACCAGCTGGTGGTGCTCATAGTAACAGAGAAAAAACTTTTGAAATCGTAAAAAATAAAATTGCTAAGAATTATGATGATCTCAAAAAGTTATCACCAAAAGAATTAGTTACAGCCCGAATGAATAAATACGCAAATATGGGTGTATTCAACGGTTAATCAGCGTTTTCATCAGGATGAGGTAAATCCGGGGAATTCATTCTTCGGATTTTTTTGGTTATCAACACAATTTCGTAACTTATCAACATACTAAATGTTAATTAACTGTTGATATCCGATAAGCCTAATTTAAAGTTAACTTAAGGTTAATTACATACTTTTACACCCATGGAAAAACCCAGTCCAATTATTGGTCATAAAATAGGCAAGCCAGCAATCATCAGTCTTGAGAAGGGTAAAATACCACCTCAAGCTGTTGATTTAGAGGAAGTTGTGCTTGGTGCAATGATGATTGATAAAAAAGGTGTGGATGAGGTTATTGATATTTTGCACCCTGATGCATTTTATAAAGATGCACATCGTTATATATACGAAGCTATCTTTAAACTGTTCGAAAGTTCAGAACCAGTGGATTTATTAACCGTTTCCAGCCAACTACGGAAGGATGAGCGACTTGAGGCCGTGGGGGGAGATTTTTATTTAATAAAATTGACACAAAAAGTAGCTTCATCTGCACATATTGAGTTCCATGCAAGGATTATTCTTCAAAAGTATATTCAGCGTAGTCTAATTAAAATTTCAAGTGAAATTATTGAAGATGCTTATTCAGATTCTACCGATGTTTTTGACCTCTTGGATAACGCGGAATCAAAATTATATGAAGTTACCCAGGGAAATTTAAAGCGTTCTGCTGAAACAGCTCAAAATCTGGTGATTCAGGCAAAAAAGAAAATTGAAGAAATATCAAATAAAGATGGTTTAAGCGGAATTCCTTCCGGTTTTGATAAGGTAGACAAACTTACTTCCGGATGGCAGCCGAGTGATTTGATAATTATAGCTGCGCGACCAGGTATGGGTAAAACTGCGCTCACTCTTTCAATGGCAAGAAATATGGCTGTCAATTCCAATATCCCTGTGGCCTTTTTCTCTTTGGAGATGTCATCGGTTCAATTAATCACAAGGCTGATATCCTCAGAAACCGGTTTGCCATCAGAGAAACTTAGAACGGGAAGACTGGAAAAACATGAATGGGAACAATTAAATGTAAAAGTAAAAGCACTTGAAAAAGCGCCCTTATTTATAGACGATACACCCTCACTATCCATTTTTGATCTTAGGGCAAAAGCGAGAAGATTAGCATCACAACATAATATTAAACTAATAGTTCTTGATTATTTGCAACTAATGACAGCGGGTGGCAACCAAAAAGGAGGAAATAGGGAACAGGAAATTTCAACTATTTCGAGAAATTTAAAGGCACTGTCAAAAGAATTAAATGTTCCGGTAATTGCATTGTCTCAGCTGTCAAGGGCAGTGGAAACTCGTGGAGGTAGTAAAAGACCTATATTGTCGGATCTACGGGAATCTGGTGCTATTGAGCAGGATGCAGATATCGTTTCCTTCATTTATCGCCCCGAATATTATAAAATTGATGAATGGGATGATGAAGAGCGAACACCTACTCAGGGACAGGCAGAGTTTATTGTAGCTAAACACAGGAATGGTGGTTTAGATAATATTAGGTTAAAGTTCATTGCACAACTGGGTAAATTTGATAACTTGGATGACTTTGATTCGCCATTTGAGTTTCAGTCAAAGATGAATATAGATGGGGATAATCCATTCATTACAAAAAACCTTCCAAACGCCGAAGAAGCTTTTGGTAGTACTATGAATGAAGATTCCGATGTAGACCCGGATGACAATGATGTACCTTTTTAAAACCTGCTTACTCCAATTTAGAAAGCGTGCCAATACGACCTTTCTGATACTAATTCTATTTCTTTTTTTGGCTTCCTTTCAATCCAGAGCTTCTACAATTCTCATCCCCATGGATGCGGAAAGTCAGGAAAACCATTTAAAAGCCTACGGCATTACTTACTGGGTATTAACCAAACAACAAAAGGTACAATGGTTACTCAACTACAGGGGAGGTTCATTTTTATTACCCGATGGCGAAAATATCAGGAAAGAGTGCCAGATTCGGGGTGTTACCTATGAAATCTTGTCAGATGGACAGACGCAATCAATTCTGGATGGGATAAGTAGTCCGTCTAAAAATCAGGAAGCAGTGATTCTTGAGAAAGCACCAAAAATAGCGGTCTACTCACCCAAGAATAATCAGCCGTGGGATGATGCAGTAACCATGGCATTGACTTATGCGGAAATTCCTTATATCACTATTTACGACGACGAAGTGCTTGATAATAAACTTGTTTTATATGATTGGCTTCATTTACATCATGAAGATTTTACAGGACAATATGGTAAATTTTATGGGGCTTACAGGGCGGCTCCATGGTATATTGAAGGGAAGCAGGAAGCTGAAGCCTTAGCGGCAAAGCTTGGATTCAATAAGGTTTCAGAAGAGAAAAGAGCGGTTGTTCTTAAAATAAGAAATTATGTAATAGGTGGAGGATTTATGTTCGCAATGTGCTCCGCAACGGATAGTTTCGATATTGCTCTCGCTGCAGATGGAGTTGATATTTGCGAACCAATGTTTGATGGGGATCCTTCAGATGCTAATTATCAAAGCAGGCTGGATTTAAAAAAGACCTTTGCCTTTACCAATTTTACATTAGAAAGAAACCCATTACGCTATGAATTTTCATCCATTGATATGACCAGTAAACGCAGTAATGTTGCTAAGGAAACTGATTATTTTAGTTTGATGGATTTTTCTGCAAAATGGGACCCTGTTCCAACTATGTTGTGCCAGAATCACACCTCATTGGTTAAAGGTTTTATGGGGCAGACAACGGCTTTTGCCAGAGATGAAGTTAAGGCAACTGTACTCGTCTTAGGGGAAAATAAAATTAATGGCGAAGCGCGTTATATTCATGGCATAAAAGGTAAAGGATTTTTTACTTTCTATGGAGGACATGATCCGGAAGACTACCAGCATAGGGTAGGGGATCCTAAAACTGAATTGGAACTTCATCCAAATTCACCCGGCTACCGACTTATTTTAAACAATGTTCTGTTTCCGGCAGCACGTAAGAAAAAACAAAAGACCTAATTTTTATCCTTTATTAGTTTTTTAAGGATATGCTCTACCCCAAAATCATTATTGCTCAAGGTGATATAATTTGCTGCTTTTAAAACATTTGGGTGCGAATTAGCCATAGCAAAACTATATTTTGCCAGGGCAAGCATTTCCAGGTCGTTGTTGTAGTCTCCAAATACCAGAGTTTCTTCAGGACCAATGCCGTGTTGCTCCTGTATCTTCTTTAACGCAAAACCCTTATGCGCATTTATATGAGATAAATCTACCCAGTTTTCACCGGAGACTTTGACTTTAAGTTTACCCTCCAGATGCTTCACAGCTGGATATATATGCTTTTCTGAACCTCCATAGTGATATACAGCAATTTTCATTACTTCACTATCAAACTTCTGCAGATTGTCCAAAATTTCATATTTGGTATAGTACTCTTTAAGAGTATTGATAAACTCTGGGGAGTCGCCAAGTATATATGCGTTATGTTTACCACATAATACTGGGAATGCACCGTCAATCTGACCCAAAATTTCAAGAATTACATTCTTTGACATTGGATCCAGAGGAGTTGAAATCAGCTCCTGGTCATTATGAATAGCCAAGCCACCATTCTCTGCGATGATAATTATTTCACTTTGTATTTGACTTAGTTTCTCGGCAATACTGTTGTATTGGCGGCCACTGGCCGCCACAAAAAGGATTTCCCTTTTTTTCAATTCCTCATATAATTCAAAAAAATGCTGACTTACTTCATGTCTGGAATTTAAAAGCGTTCCATCCATATCTGTAACTACCATTTTAATTGCCGATAAATTCATATCTCTCGTTATAGAGCGCAAAGGTATTTTTTATGTTTAAATTACTAGTAAATTTCATGAAGTTTTACACTAACATATACTGGAGATGAATATTTATCAAAAAGAAATACGATTAAAACCCTATAAGCGAGGTTTTCATTTAATTACGGAGATTATTAAAGATAGTTTTCCAGAATTACAAGGGATAAAGATGGGAATCCTGAATGTGTTCATTAAGCATACATCGGCAAGTTTAACTATTAATGAAAATGCAGACCCAACGGTGCGTTCAGATTTTGAGGCACATATGAATATCATGGTGCCGGAGGATGCACCATATTATGTGCATACCTATGAAGGCTCAGATGATATGCCTGCTCATATAAAAGCTTCTCTAATGGGGTCATCTATTCAAATTCCGATTAGCAGAGGACAGTTAAATCTTGGCATTTGGCAAGGGATATATTTATGCGAACACAGAAATAATGCTTCAGGTCGTAGTTTG
>CBDTVT010000121.1:0-8728 GCA_965364275.1 uncultured Eudoraea sp.
AGATGTTCATTATATGGGGCAAAATAATCTGCGGCCTTTTGGTTGTAAAAGCGATATGAAGGATATATAGTAAATTTTTCCGCAATTTTTACAGGGACTTCAATACTTAGCGTATTAGAATTTATCCCCCAATCATCAAAATAATATCTATAATATGATCGAACAACCAGATATTCATTAATAAAAAAGTTAAGACGGCCTCCTATTGCAACTTTAAACCTGGAATCCGGCAAGCGTTCAATATCATCTGCCAGATGGAAGTTATCAATAAAAGAATCTGCAACATCGCTAAAATAAACCCGTTGAAATGGAGTCGAAAGCAAACCTTGCTGTAGTACAAAATCGGCTAAAAAAGCTCCTTGTATGTTTTTGGAAAGGATTTGCGACAAACCAACGCCAAAAGAATAGGAATTGCGATTCTCATCCGTTAAAACAGTAAAAGACGGGTTGTAATCAGGATTACCTGTGATGGTATTTTCTAAAAATAAAAAATCATTCAATCCCCTTCCACCCGGGGCAAAAGGACGAAGTTCATAGGGGTAAATAACCTTCCATTTGTCTAGAAATACATTTGCACTAAATCCAAGCTCTGTATTTTTCTCATTAAACAACCTGGTATAACTGCCTCCAAAACCCAGTGAGGTGTAATCGTACTCTGTTGAAAATGAGATTTTTCCGCTCCATATAGAATTTCTGTCATCCGAACTATGGCTGTAATTTCCTGTAAGATTAACCCAGGTATCACTGTGTGAAGAGCCAGAGGAAGCAATAAAAGGATCTGCAAAACCTTTATCAAATGGATTAATATTACTGGAAGAGGCAGAGGTATATGCCGATATACCGGCATCCACTGTGAGCACGTCGTCATCACTCATAGGAATTGATATTACGAAAGTTCCCGTAATATCTGTTAATTCTTCCGTACCGAGTCCACCTGTTACCGCTGCATTATTTCCATCCTGGGAATAGTAACTAGCTAAAATGTCTATTTCAGTGGTTTCCAAAACCCTATTTTTATAATCCCCGTCATTTTGTCCCGGATTCTGAGCATGGCAAATACCAAAGACCATGAAGAGAAAAATAAAAAGAATGAGCTTATATATTGTCATAGTTTTTCTAAAAAAGGAGGAAGTGAATTATTCTCATCCCCAAATTAATTACATCCACAACCGCCACCTGTTTTACCGCCATTTGCACCAACCGCTGCTTCGCGATAGGAATGAAAAATTGTAATATTTCTGTCGCACAACTTTTCTGATAGCTCCATATCAGGATCATTAATATTTACTTTTTCATATCCCTTTACTGCAACACAGCTACTTAAAGCTATAGGGATACATACTACTAAAACAATTTTTTTAATCATATCCTGTCTATTTCTATATTATCGGAAGTAAATACTTTCCCTTCTTTGTCGATAATTACACACTCAACTTTCGGTAATTGATTAATTCTGTTTAATCCTGTTTCAATGCCCATTACAAATACAGATGTTGCCAGAGCATCTGCCAATTCTGCTTTTGGAGCAAATACAGTTACGCTCAAAATACCGGTAGCGGGATAACCTGTTCGAGGGTCAATAATATGCGCGTATCGAATACCATTAAATTGCACAAATTTTTCATAATTACCAGAAGTTACCACTGCACCATTCGAAATTGGTAAAATGGCAGCTGCTTTGGTTTTATTTAGTGGATTCGTAATAGCTACGGTCCATTCATTACCATTGGGTTGTCTGCCCCATGTATTCATGTCCCCTGAAGCATTAATAATACCTGCCTGTACGTTGTTTTTGAGTAATAAGGCTTTCGCCTGGTCTGCTGCATATCCCTTCCCTATGGCTCCGAATCCAATTTTCATTCCTTTATCTTTAAGGAAAACCGATTTATTCTTGGAATCCAGAATTATCTTTTGGAATCCCACCTTAGAAACGGATGACTTTATTTCCTCGTTTGAAGGCATTTTCTTCATACTACCATCAAATTTCCAGATTTTGTCCATAGACGCATAGCTTATATCAAAAGCGCCATCGGTTAAACCTGAAAGACCTTTAGCCCTTTCAATTAAGCCGTATAATTCTGCACTTACTTTAACCGCCTTAATTCCGGCATTAATGTTGATTTCAGATGTCTCGGAATTAGGGTCCCAGGAAGAAATGAGTTTTTCAATTCTTGAAATCTCACTAATTGCAAGGTCTATTACTCTATTGGCCTCCGTTGAATCTTTTACGACCACAGTAATTTGAAAACCACTGCCCATTAATTTTAGGCTTCGATGAAAGGACTGCTGAGCCGATAAGGGAACAGCAATTAAAAGAATAATAAAAAGGGTGCCAATTTGTTTCGCCATTTAACCAGAAAAAGATTCTAACAGACTGATATATTCTCTAACCGAAATTTTCTTATAACCAGTTTGCCCTAAAACCTTGCCATCTTTATCCAGGATAACAACCAAAGGAAAGTATCCATTGCTATTATAAGTTTCCGCCAGTTGCTCATTCTTTTTCTGCTGCTCGGCCGGGAGAATATTTTGTTTTTTACGTGGGAAATCTGCCAGCAACAAAACAAAATGATCTGATGAATAATTTTTGAATTCTTCGGAGCTCCATATTTGCTGATCAAGTTTTATGCAAGGTGCACACCAATCTGAGCCCTGAAAAACTAAAATTATCGGTTTATTACCAGCTTTAGCCATTTCTTTGGCTTTGTCATAATCGGTTTGCCAATCCTGGGCAAAAAGTGTTCCGGAGGCAAAGAAGATAGCTAATAATACTGTTGTCATTTTCATATGTTAAACTAACGTGTGTTTTAAAAATTTCGTATTCCTATTTGTATAGTTTTCGGCACTTTTATGATAAGGTATGAACTATTGGCATAATTTGGTATCCCATGCCTTGATAACGTATAAATCTTGGAAAAAGAAAAATACTAAATCTGCTATACTTCATAGATAATTTTCAATAAATCATCGGTTTCAATTACCGTACCAAATTCATTGTGCAAACTTGCCAATTCAACTTCATGAATCATTTCCGCTTTGTATTTTTTTCCGTCCGCACCTACCTTATCGAAGGTTGCCGTTGCATCTGCAATCAAAAATGTGTCAAATCCTAAATTGCCTGCCATTCTTGTGCTGCTCGATACGCAATGATCTGTAGTAAGTCCAACTATAACTACGTTTTTGATTGCCAGTTTATCTAATTGTTGTTTTAAATCTGTACCAATAAAAGCACTGTTCACCTCTTTTTCTATAATTGTTTCATTCTCCAATGGCTTTACAATATCCTTGAATTCGTTCCCTGGCTGGCCCTTAACAAGAGGAGAATTCGGATTGGTTGAGTTATGTTTAATATGAAAAATGGGAAGCTTATGATTTCTCCAGAAGTCCAGGATTTTTCTTGCATTTGATTCAGCTTGAAGATTATTTCTATGGCCACCGTAGTAGTCAATATCATCTAAGCCTTTCTGAATATCGATAAGAAGTAATGCCGGTTTACTATCAGAATTCATATTATTCAATTTTGTAGAGAATTGGATTAAAGGCTTTAGAGGCAACCATTACTTTATCACCAATATTCAGGGATTGTACTTCAGATTTATCAGCAATTACTTTAACCACATTGTTTTGAATAAGAACCGATACAATAACGACAACATCCTGGGGTTCTATCTTCAATACTTCCCCTATAAATTTAAATTTACCGCTAATTTTTTTGTTAGAAAAGATCTCATTTGGAATACCTTTCCTGGCAATTTTTCCCTGTTCGAGCACAAAAACCCGATCAGATAGTTTCATAATCTCGCCTATATCATGACTTACCAATAAAGTGGTCAGACCATATTCATTATGAATTCTTGTGATATAATCCTGGAGTTTCAAACGAATTTTATAATCCAGGGCGGCTAGTGGTTCGTCTAATAAAAGAATATCGGGTTTGCGAACCAGAGCTCTCGCCAGGGCCACCCGTTGTTGCTGCCCTCCTGAAAGTGTTTGTGGTTTTCTATTTTGCAGATCACCAAGTTCCATCATTTCAATAAGATCTGTATTCACTTTTTTATCCAGTCCTTTAGTAGATGCAAACTCCAGATTTTGTAATACCGTCATATTTGGAAATAGGGCATAATCCTGAAAAACATATCCTATATTCCTATTTTGGGGAGATAAAAAGATTTTAGTATTGGTGTCAACCCAGCAGGTGTTGTCTATTGTTATTTCACCCATATCGGGCTTTAATAAGCCGGCAAGGATTCTTAAAGTAGAAGTTTTTCCGGCACCAGATTCACCGTAAAGAGTAACCAATTCCCCTTTTTCAATTTCACATTTTATGCGAAGGTTCATCTGTCCGTCAGAGGCACTTAAACTTTTATGAATATCAATTTTAATCATTTCCAAAAGCGCTTTAGATACCCCCCGTTTATTAAATAGACCATAAGCAGGATACAAAAGGTAATTATAAATAATACCGTGGCATAGAAATTAGCCGCACCATAATTCATCGCTTCTACCTCTTCATAAATGGCAATGGATGCGACTTTGGTTTTACCGGGAATACTACCTCCTATCATCAGTACAACCCCAAATTCACCTACTGTATGCGCAAAAGCGAGTACAATTCCGGTTAATAAGGAAGTTTTACAATTGGGAAGGAGTACTTTGAACAATGTGGTCCATTTTGATTTTCCCATTACCTGGGAAGCTTCCGTAAGTGAATGAGGCAGAATGCTAAGGCCCGATTGAATGGGGTGAACCATAAAAGGCAGGCTATAGATTATGGAGGCAAGGACAAGTCCACCAAATGAGAATACCAGTTTAAGGCCCAGCCATTCATTTATCCAATTCCCAAATGCGTTTCCCGGGCTGAAGGCTACAAGGAAATAAAATCCCAGTACCGTAGGAGGCAAAACTAAAGGCATGCTAATAAGAGTTTCTATAAAAGGTTTGGATCTGGATTTCGTGTTTACCAACCAATATGCCATTGGTATTGAAATAACCAATAAAATTACCGTAGTAACAACAGCTAGTTTTAAGGTAATAAAGAGTGGATCCCAATTCATCATTCAGAGAGCATAATTTCATTAGTTTTAACCATAGCACATACGGTTAATTCTTCTTTTAAATCAAGTTGATCCACGGAATTTGTGGTAATAATGGAACTTATGTCACCCGCCGGGGTATTGATCAGGATATTGCTTAATAATAAACCGCGTTCAATACGCCTAATTACCCCTCTAACTTGATTTTGAAGGCTTATTAAATGCTTTATGTCCTTGCCGATGATAACTTCTGTTTCCTTAAATAAAATCTTAACTAAATGACCTACCGTTAAATAAGAAACCGTTTCCGGAGTTTCTATGATGATGGCCTTAAACAGTATTTGATCAGATAGCTCTACAGTTACAAGCGACAAACTACCGTTTACCTGCACTTCTTTAATATGACCTTTTAAACTATTCATCTACCGAATATCCGAAATCTTTTAATATAATCTTTGCCTCTTTGGAGAAAAGAAATTTATAAAATTTATAAGCCTGTGAATTATTTCTATCGGGTTGATTTATTACCACTACACCCTGTGAAATTGGAGTATAACTGGAATCATTTATTAAAACCCAATTACCCTTGCCCTTCATTTCCGGTGAAAGGACCACTGATTGGGCCGTAAATCCGATTTCTGCCGATTTCGAATATATAAATTGATTGGTTTGGGAAACACTTTCACCATATACTAATTTATTCTCAAGACTATATAAAAGTTCTTGCTTTTTTAGTACTTCCAGAGCTGCCTGTCCATAGGGTGCTGTTTTGGGATTCGCGAGGGCAATATGTCTAATTGTAGAATCATTTAAGTTTTCTATGGATATAGGCAGTCCGTCAACCATTGTCCAGAGCACTAATTTTCCATAGGCATAGATTTCAGGGGGAGCGGTGGTTAAACCTTTTTTATAAAGGTCAGAAGGGTATTTCATATCAGCCGAGACAAAAACATCAAAGGGGGCGCCTTCTATAATTTGAGCGGTATGCTTACCCGAAGAACCTGTGACCAATTCACAGCCTATACCGGTCTTTTCAGTGAATTTTTCTATAATTGGCTCTAATGCGTATTGCGTATTAGCCGCAGCCGCGATTGTAATTTTAGAAGGTTCATTATTTGCACCATTACAGGCATAAACAAGAACTATTAAAGCAATTCCTATTACGTTAAAAACTAATTTTTTTTCAATCCGTAATTTATTACATGGTAGGACTTTAAAATTCCAATTCGGCATAGGCTACTTCTTTAGTGATATCCTCTACATTACCCCGATATTCTTTTCCCCTTAACCGGCTTACTGTGTGTGCTTTTAGTTCATCTTCCGGATATGATTGAATCAATTCCTGAATAGTTTTTTTATCTAAATCGTCCTCTATATGCTCCAGCCATTTGTCTGCCAGTTCATCTGGCAAAATTAAGGGCATTCGGGGTCCTGCTGCTTTTGGATTATTATGGATCCTGGACATCATAGAATTGCCCACCGTTGTCACAATAGAAAATGTATTGATCAATTCCCCTGTTTCTGTATCTACCCATTCGCTCCAGAGCCCGGCCAGGGGTAAAGGTTCATTATCCTTCCTGCTCACATAAAAAGGGTAGGTTTTACCAGCAAAATGATGATGTTCATAAAAGCCGTCTACATAAATAATACATCTTTTATTTTTGGCTGAAATTCGGAAGGAGGGCTTCTCAAAAATAGTTTCTCCTCTTGCGTTAAGTGTATTGTTCCACAATTTTTTTAATTGTGACTTATCTTTTACCCAAAACGGAACAAGGCCCCAGGTTGCCAGAGTTGGTTCATATGGAGAACGATCCGGATAAATAAATAATTTTGGGTGATTAAAACCCGATACATGATAAAGTGGCAGGTCTGATAGGGGCACCATTTTTTCAATGATCTCCTCAATGGCCTGTTCGTTCCCGTAATGCCTGGCCCGTTTTAACTGAGCTTCCAGACTAGCCTTGATATCGTAACACATATCTCAATTTTTAAATCATGAGGAAGAATTAAATTTAAGAAATTTTGTTCAATAATTGATTGATGTTGAATTAGCCATAATGAGACAAGACAACACGGAGGTTTGGACTACAACTTTATAGCGGCATCCATACTAGTAGTGCCGACTGAATGATAAAAAACAAAATAAATGGAATTACAAAAAACCCCATAATATCTCTTGCCTGTAATTTGGTTCCACTTGCCATTACAGGAAAAATTATAAGTAAATAGAAAGGTTGAAGGGCATTACTCAGACTTTCTCCATAAGCAATGGCCATTGACGCTCTTCCAATCATGGCGGTAACTTCCGATTCACTTAACCCTGCACCCAGTTCTTTAACTACGTTAATAATACCGGGGCCTATTACTGCAAACTCTCCACCTGCCGAAGGGATGGCAAAATTTACCAAACCACCGGAAACATAGGCCAAAAATGGATAATTGGTTAGAGTAGCAATTGATACCTGAAGATCAGCAATTTTTGCACCCAGACCGGTTGAAAGCATTATTCCCATAATGCCAGCATAAAATGGATACTGAAAGAGTATTCCTGAAATATTTCTGCTCGATCGTTTCATAGAGATACTATAACGCAATGGCGTTTTATGCAGAAATAGACCCAGGATCAGAAATATGAATATGATAATATTAAAATTCAGATCAAACCCATTCAGATAAAAATAGTGACCTATATAAATGAACCCAAAAATTGCAATTGTTATTTGTAAAAGGGAACTGTTATTTAGTAAATCGGAGATGGCATGAAATGGAAGTTTGTAGGAATCCGCCTCCGCTTTTACGGAAGACTCTTTTGGCAGATTATCCAGAACCAGGAGATCAGATAATTCCTTTTTCTTGTTGTCTTTAGGAATTAAAATGAGAAATAACAAGGGACCTACTACAACAAAGAGCAGGATCATTAAAATGTTCAGAGATGATCCCAATGTATAAGAAGTTGGTATTAATTCTGAAAGAATTCCCGCTTCTATTAAAAAATTATTTTCGGTATTTAATAAAAGAGCTATTGAACTGGAAGCTCCGGCAACCCAACTACCCATACCAAAATAAACACAGGCGATTAGAAAAGGATAGTTTAAACCCTTTACTCTTGCGGCCAATTCTCTGGCTAAAATGGCCACAATCACTATCATTCCAAAACTGATCAAGGCTATCAACGTACCAGAAATAAGTACAAATAAATAGACCTGCCCCGGAGTCTTTATAAAACGAGTTATCCAATTTATCCCTTTTTCAACCAGATCGGACTGCGCAATGCTATGGGCCGTTACAATAACCAATATAATTTGCATTCCAAAGGCTAATAAAGACCAAAAGCCATCATACCATCCACCAAGAACGTTCATAAATGAAGCATCTGTCCATATAAGTGCCAGGCAACCCGTAAATAATGTTAAGAGTAAAGCAAAAACATAAGCACTGGGCATATACTTTACAAAAAGATCTGTAAAAATTTTTCCAAGTGCTGAAATCATATTTTTTACCAATCAGTAGTATTTGGTTAACACTTAGCTGATAGATTTACTAAATATAGCGGTTAAATGCTGAACAATAAATCTGAGTCAAAAAAAAATGTGCGATGGTGACTTAAGTACATCGCACATTAATAGATTTATCAGTTAGATTTTCTAACCCGAACAGGATACTCCGGTCGCTTCGGAGTTACAGGGGGGTTATTC
>CBDTVT010000122.1:0-8721 GCA_965364275.1 uncultured Eudoraea sp.
TGACTCCGCTTCCCTCGAAGCCGTCGAGCAATGCATATGGTGTCTCATCACTCGAATTCGCGATGCCATACCACTCGTCGAAGCCCTGATCTGTGGGGAAACGGCCTTCGGTGTGACCTAAGTGCCATTTACCAAACATGCCCGTGGCATATCCAGCATCAGACAGCATCTCCGCCATGGTAACCTCCCACTGCGTGAGGCCGTAGATACCTCCACCTAGAGGGACCGTAGCGTTGCCGCTGCGGATCGCATAGCGCCCGGACATAATGGCTGCGCGTGACGGTGTGCACTGAGACTCAACATTAAAGTTCGTCAGACGCATACCTTCTGCGGCCAGTTTGTCTATCCTGGGGGTTGGTGCCCCTCTTATGATTCCGCCACCATTAAAGCCGGGTTCACCCCAACCAAAGTTATCCATAAAAACGACAACTATATTAGGTTTATCTTGCGCTAAAGCTACCATCGGCGCGAACAGAATAAGCACAAGCAGCGTTCTCACTATTTTTGTTATAAAATTCATTTTAAATATATTTTAATATTAATTCAGTTTCAAGTAAATTGTGTTTTTAGTTATCTCCAAATAAATTTAATTGCAAACTCGAAGTTATAGTTAAAGGGTCTAGCCTCACCAACACCAAGCCCAGGGCGAATGTATCCGCTGAGTCCAGCTGCCTTAGCGATCATAAAGCCCCATTCGACATCGATCTGCGCGAACGTAGTTTCGTTCTCCCAGTCATAAACGGGTTGGGGATTAACTATCAACCAGTTCTTTCCTTTCGCCAGCATTTTGACATAATAAAGGTCTAATACACTTTGGTTGACATCATTCCCAGCAATGCTGACCCGGTGTTGTAAGCCCGGTGCCAAGATACTATACTTCCCCAACCAATTGAAAAACCCAAAGAAGACAACCGGTGCAAGAACGGTGCTTCCGGAACCAATTACGTCATTTGTAGCGGTGTTGAAGAAGGCTTCTAATCCGGGAGCTATGGCAAATTTCTTGTTGGCCTTTGCAACAAAAAGAATTCGTGCATCGAAATCACCGATCCCCGAAACGGTGGTGTTTGCTGCGTCATTAAAGTTAACAGTGTTGTAATAAGCCCGCATACGCACTGCCCATCTGCTACCCAAGCTGCCCCAAGGACCTCCTGCTTCTTCCCCTGTGACATTCGCAATATCACGCCCCAGGGGTGCCCTGAACTCCATTACAGCCCTATTCTGCGAACCGCCACCATCTTTGAACGCCTGAGACTCAAAATAGACCCGATAATCGTAGGTGAAATTTATGGGGTTCGTACCACTTTTATCCTTTTTTTGTGATTCTAAAAGACTTTCTTCAGCTTTTTCTTCCTCTTGTCCGTAACTCAGAAGAGCACAAAACAGGAATGCTGTAAATACAAAAATTTGATTTAGTTTCATGATAATTGGGTTTTAATTAAATTATTATTCTCAGGGAACTTTAGCTCAAAGCTTTTAATGATTATTTTCCTTAGCTGCCTTTAAGGTCCAATTAATAGCATCAATTAGCGCGGTTCCATCAACTGGTTTTCTAAAGAATCCAACAGCACCAATGCTCTTGGCAATTTTTCTTGTTTCAAGATCGTCGTTGCCAGAAACTATAATAATATTAACATTGGTTCCACGGGTTCTCAGTTCTGATGCCAGTTCCTCACCAGACATTTCAGGCATCCTCAGATCCAGTATCAGACATCCTGATAGATCTGGTTTAAGGCTATCCAGGAAACATGTTGCGCTGTCAAAGGAGTGAACATTATAACCGGCTGCCCGTAACAAGCGAACTAGTCCTTTCCTGGAAGAACTGTCGTCATCAACCACGTATATATTAGACTCCTTAGCCATATAATAAAGTTATGATAAGCTGTTAGAAGGCACAATACCACTTTAGTGGTATTGAGAGAATAAGGATAGTGCTAAGAAATATTTTGATAAAATTTTTAGTGAATGGAAAAGATAAAATACCCTTTTACCCGTACAAGAAAAGGAAGATTAAGTGACCAATTGTTAGCAGCCCTATTACTTACTACCTGGTTTGGCAGGAGCAATGCCTATTTTCTCACAAAGACGAACAAGTTCTGCTACAGAAACGATCCCGAGTTTGTGCATTACGCGACCCCTGTGGATTTTTACGGTTTCTTCTGAAATAACAAGATCACCGGCAATTTGCTTGTTTAGCATGCCCGTGATAACATAGGTCAGGACCTCATATTCACGAGAAGACAGCAGTTTAATTTTTTGATTGAGGGCTCTGCTTTCTGCCCTTTGTTCGCGGCATACTCTGTCTTTCTCCAATGATATATGGATGGCTTTCATCAAATTAGCACCATCTACAGGTTTTGTCAGAAAATCAACAGCTCCCTTTTTCATAGCCTTGGCGGTAATGGGCACATCGCCGTGTGCAGAAAGAAAAATTATCGGCAAGCAATTCTCCATTTTGTATAGTTCTTCCTGGAGTTCTGGTCCGGTCATCTTTGGCATTTGGATATCGAGAACAATGCAACCAGGCCTGTCAATCCTGGCAGAAGCCAGAAAGTCTTCTGCAGATTCAAATGATTCTGTTTCCATCCCCCCAGCGTTCAAAAGGCGTTCAAGTGCTATCCGTACAGATGGATCGTCATCAATAATAAAAACTGTTGGTTCAATCATTTTTCTTTAAATCCATTTTGTTTAAAGGTAGCGTAAAACCTACTATTGCACCTCCCTCCGGGTGGTTTTCAGCAAACATTCTACCACCATGAGATTCGATGATTGAATTGCTGATTGCCAAACCCATTCCAGTGCCTCCTGGTTTCCATGTTGCCAGGGGTTCAAAGATTCGAGCTATTTTGTCCTTATTTATACCTCTGCCACTATCCTTTACCCAGGTTTTGACCTCGTTCCTATCATGAGTCGTTAAAATATGGAGTTGACGAGTGTTCTTCTTTATGGCACTCATGGCCTGGATAGCATTCATAATAAGGTTAACCAGCACTTGCTGGATTTGTATCTTATTTCCTTTCAGTATTGGAACGGATGAGTCAGGTTTTACATTAATGGCAACATGATGGAAAATAAGCTCACTGTGCAATATTTTTAGAGTATCAGTAATTATTTCATTAATGTTGTAAGGATTGAATTCTACCTCTTGTCCGCGATAAAGGTCTCTTAGGTTGCGAATAACTTCTCCTCCCCGTTTGGCATCGTTTACAATATCACTTAAAATCTCCATTAATACTTCTTCCTTCCATTTACCACTTTTAATCATCAATTCTATCGCTTGTGCGTTGCTGAGAATACCTGTAAGCGGTTGATTGAGTTCATGAGCAATGGAGCCGGTTAACTGTCCCATACTTGATGTGCGATCTAGTCGTGCGAGCATATCACGTTGTTGCTGGGCTTCTTTCTCAGCCTTCTTGAGTTCAGTTAAATCCATATTAATGCCGACTACGGAATCTATTTCCTCATTCGCATTTTTAATTGAATAAACATGAGTTTGAATCCAGCGTATATGAGACGCTGACACTATATCCCCCAATTCCAAGTCCTCCATGGTGTGCTTTAATTCGTATTCAATCAGTGGCATGATTATGGACTCTCCCTTGGAAGCTCGTTCCAGCAGCGGTGCATGTCCCAAATCCTTGATCTGCTTGTCGTCAAAGTAGTTGTAGTTTGCCATCAATTGGGCGGCCTCTTTATCGTTAAACCCCCAAAGCTTCTTCCAGGCAGCATTGACTTGGGTAATTTTACCATCAGGCGTTAAAACAGCGACGGATAATGGAGAGTGCTCTACCAGGTTCCGGTAACGTGTTTCGCTCTTGGCAAGGGTTTCCTGGGCTTCCTTGAGATCAGTAATATCTACATAGGTATTTACTACATATACAATATTGCCTTCTGCATTTTTCACAGAGTTAAGATGACACTGAGTCCATGGTGATCTAAAGCTTTTGAGTTGCTTTATATCAAAATCATCCTTGGTCTGGCCGGTATCATATTTAACTGGAGACAATATGATATGTTTCCCTTTAAAAGCCTTCTTCACCTCATCCATGACTCCCAGTTTTTCAAGCTGTGGATCGGTAAGCATATTATATTTTTCAATAGTCTCGGCTGCTTCCTCATCACTCACATTCCACAATTTTTTCCAGGCAGTGTTTACTACGTTGATCTTTCCATCAGGCGCCAATATCTCCATGGCCAGGGGTGATTGTTCCATCAGCTGCCGGAAACGTTCTTCACTGTTAATGATCTTTTCTTGTGCATTTTTTCGGTCATTAATGTCAATAAACGAACCGGCCAATCTAATAGGTTTATCATTATCATCCCAAACGGCTTTCGAACTTGCCTGAAACCAACGATATTCACCTGATTTAGTTCGCATCCGAGACTCAACGAGATGTTGTGTTTTTTGTTTTTTAAGATGTAGATCAAGATCCAGTTGAGTAGCCTCAACATCATCAGGGTGCATTCGATCCCAGAGATCCTCAAGTGAATCTTTAAACTCACCGGGTTCATACCCCAACAATTTTTGTAACTGCTCGGAAAAATAAAAATTGCCAGTAACCATATCCCAATCCCATATCCCTGCTGCAGAACCTCTAGCAGCCAGTTCATAGCGCTCTTTGCTCAACTTTAGATCCGATTCTGCCTTCTTTCGCTGCGTAATGTCAGCTATTGAGCCCGACATTCGAGTAGCTATACCCTTCTCATTCCATAGAGCTTGCCCACGCGCATGAAACCATAGATATTCTCCAGACTTGTTTCGAAGTCTGTAATCTATTATGTAAGGAACTCGTTTTTCAAGGTGCGCAGTGATAGCCCGCTCAACTAATTTGAAATCATCAGCATGCAACCGCTTCCAAAATTCATCCGGTGAATTAGAGAAGTCTTCGGGTACATAGCTCAAAAGTTCTTTAAAACGATCAGAACAGTATATCTCATCAGATTGAATATCCCAGTCCCACAGCCCGGAAGTAGAACCTGCTACGGATAATTCGTAGCGTTCCAGCCTCTTCTGAAGTTCCAATACCTTTTTGTTTAGCTTTTCATACTGTACAGAACTTTTTTCCATCTATCACAATTTTAAATTAGTATTTGACTGATATTCTTTGTCCGGAGACATTTAAATTGGATTTCTACAGATAAAAATGACTGACACCTTGGTCACTCAATGCGCATATTGTTTGTTAGACACTATTAAGCCTTTTCTTCAAACCGTTTCTCTTTGGAATTCGATATGTCTTTAGTTCAAAGCAGAAAGGTATAATAAATTGTAATATTTTTACTTACGCAATCAATTAATGCCGATATCTCACTCAATGGTTAAAACCAAGTTTTTTACAAAATCCTACCAGGACATATGAGTTCTTGATTTTACTACTGAAATATGACTAAAAATAGTATCTTGCTTCAACAAATAATATGGAATTAAGCTTGTTGAATAAAAACCTTTCGAAATTTTAAACTTTTTTATTGAGGTTAAGAGCTTAATAACAATTTGAAGAAATAACAACCGATCAAAAACAAATTATAAAAATGGAATTAGACGGTAGACAAACACTAATATTTGCCATTATTGTATTTTTCTTTGGTAAATATCTTAATAGGAAATTTCACTTTCTTAGAAGCTATAATATTCCGGAGGCTGTTACCGGGGGAGTTGTTGCATCTATAATTTTCGGGGCCATATATGCACTGTCTAATTACGTAGTTACATTTAATTTGGAATTGAGAGATGCCCTGTTGATTGTATTCTTTACAGCTATCGGGCTCTCTACAAAAGCAAAATCACTAATAGAGGGGGGAAAACCTTTGTTTATTATGATGCTGCTTGCCTCTGTATATATTTTTATTCAAAATATTATGGGGGTTTATGTGATGAAATTATTTGGGGAAAACCCGGCAATAGGTATATTGGGTGGATCTGTTGCCCTTCAGGGGGGGCATGGTACAGTTATTGCCTGGGAACCTATATTCGGTGCAGATTACAAAGTTGGGAATGCCATGGAAATTGGAATTGCAGTTGCAACATTTGGGCTTGTAATGGGGGGGCTGCTTGGAGGCCCGGTAGCTCGTTTTCTAATTAAGAAACATGATCTAAAGTCTGAAGATCATGAACCCATAATGGTAGGAAAACAATATGACACAAAACTTAGCATAGATGTAGATTCCATACTTTCAGTGCTCTTGTATTTGGCAGTTGCCATAGGGTTTGGGATTTACTCCGATGAGTATCTGAGAAAATTGGGTATAAATCTCCCGTTGTTTGTGCATTGTATGTTATACGGAATGATACTGACAAATCTCGTACCTAAAATCTTTCCTAAGGCACAAAATTTAAAAAGTCCAATAGGATCACCTGCACTCGCTGTAATTTCGGATATCAGTCTTGGTTTATTTATGGCCATGTCTTTAATGAGCTTACAGCTCTGGATTTTGATAGAATTGGCTATACCATTACTTGCAATGCTGGCATGTCAGGTAGTTCTAATTCTTACTTTCACCTTGCTTGTACTTTTTAGAGCCTTAGGCAAAAATTACAATGCTGCTGTGATAAGCGCAGGATATATAGGAGGTGCTCTTGGAGCTACACCTATTGCCATGGCAAATATGAGTGCTATAACAAAAAGTTATGGGCCATCCAGAATTGCCTTTATAATAATTCCAATAGTGGGTGCCTTTTTTATTCATCTTATCAATTCATTCGTTGTAGAATTTCTTCTAAATTGGATGTTTTGAAAAATTATGGGTACTAAATCTGCTACTGCCAGAAAAGAATAATTCATTTAGCGGAAACTAATCACGGATAATACTCCTGGATCTACTTATAACTATTATTACTCCTATGTCTGCCACTCTATTGTCCTCTTAGGATGTGATAAAGGAGATCGTTAGAAATGAAATGTAATATCCGAATAACCCTGTAAATGCAGGTCCCGTATACAGCATCTGGTTTAATGACAAGGATTAATTCATATTTTAAAAATGACTATTATCATAAGACTATATATGTAAATGTTCTAAGTTTACCTGACCAATTTTATATGCGCATGTTTATTTTTACTATTAGTTCGATAAAGGTTTCATAATGAAATATAACAATGGCATCAATTGAAAAGACACGTTTAAAAGAGGATAAAAAAGGAACATCTGCATGGAAAAAATGGGGGCCCTATCTTAGCGAACGCCAATGGGGAACCGTTCGGGAAGATCATAGTGGCGGGGCAGATACCTGGGGTTATTTTTCACATAAAGATTCCCTGTCAAGAGCTTACCGATGGGGTGAAGACGGCATGGGTGGTATTTGTGATGATAATCAGTTGTTGTGTTTTGGACTTGTGTTATGGAATGGAAAGGACCCAATTTTAAAAGAACGATTGTTTGGGCTTACAAATACACAGGGGAATCACGGAGAAGATGTGAAAGAGTATTATTTTTATTTGGATAGCACTCCTACGCATTCCTGGATGAAATATTTGTACAAATATCCGCAGAGAGCATTTCCATATACTGAACTTTACCAAAAAAACCAGGAAAACAGTAAACACGATCCCGAATTCGAACTCCTTGATACAGGTATTTTTGAAGAAAACAGATATTTCGACGTGTTTGTTACCTATGCAAAAAATAATGCCGAAGATATATACATAAAAATTAAAGCTTACAATAGGGGTCCTGAGGCAGCTGAATTACATTTATTACCTACTATCTGGTTTAGAAATACCTGGTCCTGGGACGAAGGAACTCCTGTTCCTGTTCTTCAGGAAATAAAGGACATGAATACCATTCATTGTTATCATTCAGATGAAAATATTAATAAGGAATTAGGGGAATATTATCTCATTTGTGAAGGAACTCCGGAGTTGCTTTTTACGAATAATGAAAGCAATAATGAAGTATTATTTAATTCGGATAATCGATCTCCTTATGTGAAGGATGGAATCAATAATTATGTAGTCAATAAAAATAAGGGAACGGTAAACTCTTCTAAAACCGGTACAAAAGCTTCAGCTCATTATCATTATACTATACCTGCAGGAGATTCCTTTGAGATTAAGCTGAGGTTGGTAAAAAAGAATCAGACTCAATTAACGGATTCCCCGGATGATTTTAAATTAATATTCGAAAGCAGGGAAAAGGAGGCAAATGAATTTTATGATGAAATTTTGTCTCAGGGATCAAAAGCTAATCCGGAACATTATCTGGTGGCACGCCAAGCTTTCGCAGGAATGCTTTGGTCTAAACAGTTTTATAATTATGACGTTGGGCAATGGCTTCAGGAAAATGGCGTAAAACCTTTAGATTTTAAAAAGGAATACAAATATTTCAGAAATAGAGAGTGGCATCACATGATTACAAAGGATATCATTTCGATGCCCGATAAGTGGGAGTATCCCTGGTTTGCCGCGTGGGATCTTGCTTTTCACATATTTCCGCTAAAGGTGGTTGATCCGGATTTTGCTAAAAATCAACTGGATCTATTGCTGAGAAATGATTATATACACCCAAACGGACAAATGCCGGCCTATGAGTGGAACTTTGGTGATGTCAATCCTCCGGTACATGCCTGGGCTACAATGCAGATGTATCTCAATGATAAATACAATAACAAAGGAAAAGGGGATATTGAATTTCTACGATTTAGCTTTGGAAAGTTATTGCTAAATTTTACGTGGTGGGTAAACCGTAAAGATCCGGAAGGTAATAATCTCTTTCACGGTGGTTTTT
>CBDTVT010000123.1:0-8713 GCA_965364275.1 uncultured Eudoraea sp.
ATATATAAAATTTGTGAGGGTTGAATATATATATATATATATGGAGTCTTAGGTTTTTCTGTTTGCCCCTGGGGTATCATCTCCGTCAGTTCCCTGCTCATATAGAGCCTGATCTTCAGCGCTGTTATCTGCTTCACAGGAAAATAATCCCATACTAAATACTACTATTGCGAAAATGCTTAAAACTTTTTTCATTTTTTTCATTTTTAAAGGGTTAGTTATTGTTTGACTAGCATGAGACTAAAGTATTCAGAAAGTCAAAAAATATTGTGCAAAAAAAAAAGTAATGGTATACAACCCTCTTCTATGAGTATTTGTAAGGCTTTTGAGAGTATTCGGTTAATTGGAGTTCGAAATCGTGTTTTTTGATAGAATCTTTTTTAACCCGTCTATATTCTCCTTATAGGATTTTGAGAATGGCAGTTGGGTTTTCCTAATCTTTAAGAAGCATGTAGATTTTCCATAATTAATTCCGGAGACATAATTGGTATTAAGAATATAACTTTGGTGAACACGTATAAAATTGGAGGGTAACCGATTTACAAAGGTTTTTAGGGTCTTATAAGCACTTATAGTGCTGCCGTCTTTCATGATAAAATCAGTCGCATTATTGTCTGCCCTTAAATAGAGTATTTCATTGGTATCCAGATATTGGTAATCTTTATAAGATTTAAGACAAAGTGTATGTGAAACATCTTCTTTTGGCAATTGTTTTTTAAGACGTAACAGCGTTTTGCGAATATCAAATTCATTATAAGGCATAAGCCAGTAATCAAAGAAATTATTTTTGATCGCATTGTATGCGTATTCTTTGCTCCTGGAAATCCCAATTAAAATCGGAATTTTTTTGACATATTGATATAATTCAGTGACCATATTAAAATATTCAAAAGCCTTGTCGTTTAGGTTAATAAAAACAACATCCGGAGTGTATTTGAGAATAGCATTTAAGCCATCTTCACAGTTTCTAGCCTGACTAGTGCATTCAAAATCCCCATAGTCCTCCAAATAGTGCTGCAACTGCAAATTTGAGGTGGCGTCGGAATCAATTATGGTGTATGAATACTCCATGCCGGGTTATTTGGGTACAAAGTAGTAAACCTATTCGAGAAGACACCCTATTTTTACCATAGAATAATTAAGGTTTTTCTACATAAAGTGTTGAAAATCAATATTATTGAAAGAAAAATCCTTCAAATTTACTAACTGAAGCTTAATTCTGCTCTGCAGCTATAAATTCATAGGTCCCAATATCGGGTTCTGAGGTACGATCTGTCCCCATAATATCTAAGGGAACCAGTAATGCTGTGGCAGGGTCTGCTTTCCCTATTGCTGAAGAAGAACTACCCAGTCTGAAGTCGTTCTTTGCAGTATTCAAAAAATCAGTATCCTCATTCAGGAAAACATTGTTGTAGTACGAATCATTATCAAAATCATACAAGGGATCTGTATCAAATTGATTATTGGTATCCTTAAATTTAATCAGGCAATTGGTGAAAGAAAACTCAAACAAATTTGTCTCATTAGAATTTAATGAGAGTTCAAGAAACATATTGCCATCTACAATACAACTTATAAAATTAGCAGTCAGGTCTTGTCCGCTTGCACCTGTATCCTCAACGGGATCATAATTACTGATTTGCAATGCGGCTCCCGATCTGAAACCGTTACTCCAATAATTGGCAATGGTACTATGTACGAAAGAATAATTTCCCCCATTCTCGCAAACTAATGAGCCGTTCCCCGCATTACCAAGAACCATATTTTCCCCAGTAATTGAGGAGGATCTGCTCCATATATTTATGGCCAGGCTGTTATAGATCTGAGAATTACTAATGGAAAGTTTTGGCGGATTTAAGTCCGGATTACCTTCAACCAGCAATCCCACAGAAGCATTTCTGATTGTAAGATGGTTTATGGTATTGTTAATACTGCCGGGAGCCAACCAAATGGTTCCCCATTGCCCGGGTACCCCTGAGAATTCAGGTTCCAGGCGGCCACCCTCAAAAATTACTTCATTTTCCAAAAGAACTGTATCCATGCTTATAGCGCCGTTAACACTAAGGGAAGCCCCTTCTCCAACCAGTATTCCAGAATCTTTGTGAAAGTGCACTCTGCTGCCTGCAGCTATATTAAGCTTTTTCTCTGATGCCACCCCCGCAAATCCATAAATGACATAAGGTTTTTCATTGCTAAAACTCAGTTGCTCATCGGTGAGTAGAAACCCTTCTATTCTAATTTCATTTCCTTCTTCGTCCAGTCCCAAAAGTAAAGTTTCCTTAGTTCCATCTGCATTTTCGGCCGGATAAAGGAATATCGCATCTTTTATTAAGGTCACTAATTGTACTTCTTGCTGTTTGGGTCCTTCATCAAAAAGGATGGCATCTGTATACAAAAATTCATTTTGGTTTAGTGCCGAAATATCAAAGGTTGTTTCTATAAAAATAAATAGACTGTCCTTTGCCATCAAAGGAACATTGTCAAATTCTTTTCCGGCCACACCATCTACATTTAATCTGTAGCTGCTATTATTTCCTTGTGCCAGGCGTACATTAGGGATTTGTATATCGTTATTTGATCGGTTATAAACCTTTAGAGAATATGTACTGCTACCAATATTGGTAAAAACGGTATCCAAATAGACTGTATCCTTTGAAAACTCCAAATTACCACTACTGGTATCGTATTGAAAATCTTTCCTGCAAGAGCACCAGAGGATTGTTATCAGTAGGATTGGTATAATAAATAGCCTTTGGCGCATATCATTTCAGCTAGGGTTCCTTGTCACATCTGCAAAAATAGAACGAATTTCCTCTGAAATTCGTATAGGTTTGAGTGTTTTCGGATTAAGAAGGCACCATGTTGTTTTTGAATGCACCAAAAGAGCATTAGTTGCAGTATTATACATTTCAACAACCCTAGTAGAAATTGCTCCCTTTGAATTTTCAATATATGTTTTAAGAAGTATAACATCACCCAATCCGGCAGCGCTTTTATAGGTAATGTTATGATTGAGTACTACCCAAATAAAGCGCTCCTGAATTTCTTTAGAAGTCAGGTGCTGCCAATGTTCTTTCGAAATGTCCTGAATCCACTGTACATAGCGGACATTATTTACGTGATTAAGGTCATCAAGATCACCAGATTGTACAACCAATGTTTTTTCAAAAGCCTCCATCTTATTTTTTCTTGATTCTTATTTCAAAGAGTTTATCCCAGTTTTTGCCTGTGACAAAGAATGTGTCTCTTGTTGGGTTGTAGGCCACTCCGTTTAAAACATCAAGATTTTCATGTTTTTTAACTTTATTTTTCAAACCTGCCATATTAATTACTCCAATAATGGCTCCACTTTCTGCATCAATGATCATCATACTTTCCTTTTGCCAGACATTGGCATATATTTTTCCATCCACATATTCCAATTCATTAGCTTTATTGAAAATGGATTTGTTGGTAACTATTTCAATATGACTTACTTCAGTGAGCGTCTCCGGATCTAACAACCAAATTTTTTCTGTACCGTCGCTTTTATAGATCATTTTCCCGTCATTACAGAGCCCCCAACCTTCTTTGCTCTCCCCATATTTAAAACTATTGAGCTCTTCAAAATCCTGAAGGCGGTATACAAAGCCTATGCTGCTGCGCCATGTGAGTTGATAAACCTTGTTATTTAAAATCGTAATTCCTTCTCCAAAATAATTTTTGGCCAGGTCCTTTTGCTGCAATATTTTACCGGTTTCAAAATCTATTTTCCTGATGAATGATTTAGCATTTCCACCACTACCAGTGCTCTCATATAAGGTATCATTGTAAAATTCTAACCCCTGGGTAAATGCATTTAAATCGTGTGGATATTCATTGATAATTTCATAGGTGTAAATTTCGGGGGCTGTGCCGGATAAAACCTTTATCTTTTTAGTTATTTCTGCTGTATTTCCTTCATATTCAATAACAGCCTTAAGTTCTTTTAGTCCTAAACGTGTTACATCGAGACTTAGTTTATCTTCCTCTATTTCCAAAACTTTCCCGTCGATTGAATAGCTTACTTTATCTATTGTTTTTCCTTTTTTGTTCTTTATAGATACAGCTACGGACTCCAGATTTCTAAACTCATTTGTTTTGCCGGCTAACTCAATTTCAAATAGTTGTTTGGGTTTTGGATCCCCTTCGCAGGCTAAGAATAAAATAGCTATGGCAAGAGGGATGAAAAACTTGATGAAATTCATAAGCGATTGTACTTCTATGGGTTAAGATTAATGAGCCTGATGTTGGAAGCTTCTCTGAGCAAAAGTATTATTTATTAAATGCTTTAGGGCTAAAATAAGAATGTAAAACGATTGTCCCAAATTTAAATTGGTCGTATATTTGCATGAGGCAAGTCCTACACGACCAGCTCCCTCTGAATCCCCCAGGGTGGGAACGCAGCAAGGGTATGAGGTTGTAGCGGTGCGATGTAGGTAGCTTGCCTTTTTTTATGCAGTTTATTTTCTTTTTTTGACACGCTCTTCTCACTCATATAATTCTCTACTCAATTTCTGAATATAGATTTCAGTATTTTCTTTCTCTTCTTTTTATTTGTTTATTTGCAAGGTATATGAGACAAAAAATTGTTTTAATTACCGGTGGTTCCTCGGGTATTGGCAGATCTATTGGTTTGTATCTTCAATCCAAGGGATATAAGGTGTATGGAACCACGCGTAACTTGCAGAAATATCCTGAATTTTCAGATTTTAAACTCATAGAATTAGATGTTAGAGATAATGCCAGTATTGCACTGGCTATAAATAATTTAATTGCCTCGGAGGGCTTTTTGGATGTACTTATAAATAATGCTGGAATTGGAATAACCGGGCCAATTGAGGAAACGCCCGAAGCTGAAATAAAAAAGGCTTTTGACACCAATTTCCACGGACCTATAAATGTGGCCAGAGCCGTATTACCACAGATGCGAAAGCAAAATTCAGGTCTAATAATAAATATTACTTCAATAGCCGGATATATGGGATTGCCTTATAGGGGTATTTATTCTGCGAGCAAAGGCGCTTTAGAATTACTTACAGAAGCCTTGAGAATGGAGACCAAAGACTTTGGTATTAAGATTACGAACCTGGCACCTGGTGATTTTGCAACGAACATAGCAGCCGGCCGTTACCATGCCCCTGCAAATAGCGCTTCGCCATATTATAAAACATATAGTAAAACATTGAACATAATAGATGATCATGTACAGGAAGGTCAGGATCCTATAAAGGTAGCGGAAATGGTGTTTAAAATTATTAATATCAAAAACCCAAAAGTTCATTATAAAGTAGGAAGTCCGATGCAGAAATTTTCATTGGTTTTAAAGAAAATATTGCCTGATAAACTTTATGAACGCTTGTTATTGAATCATTATAAATTGTAGCTTTGTAAGCTGCATAAAAAAGTAAAAACACAACTCCCAAGAGTTATATAAACAATATAAAAACATGAAATTTTTTATAGATACCGCTAATTTGGATCAAATTAAAGACGCTCAGGAGCTTGGCGTTTTAGATGGGGTTACTACAAACCCTTCATTAATGGCAAAGGAGGGAATCACCGGAAAAAATAATATCTTAAAACACTATGTGGATATATGCAATATTGTTGATGGTGATGTATCTGCCGAGGTAATTGCTACAGATTTGCAGGGAATGATCAAAGAAGGGGAGGCGCTGGCAGATTTACACGATCAGATTGTTGTCAAAGTTCCTATGATCCGAGATGGTGTAAAAGCACTTAAATACTTTGCAGACAAAGGCATTCGAACAAATTGTACGCTGATTTTTTCACCAGGACAAGCCCTTTTGGCTGCTAAGGCAGGAGCAACTTATGTTTCACCGTTTATAGGAAGATTAGACGATATATCCACAGACGGATTAAACCTTATTTCGGAAATAAGGCATATTTATGACAATTATGGGTATGAAACAGAAATTTTAGCTGCCTCAATAAGACATACTATGCATATTATTGACTGTGCTAAACTAGGTGCTGATGTTATGACTGGTCCTTTATCGGCTATTGAAGGTCTGCTAAAACATCCCTTAACAGATATAGGATTAGCAAAGTTTTTAGCGGATTATAATAAGGGAAATTAATTAATTCAACAACTTCATTTCGGTCAAGTGGCGATGATTATCCATAATCGTTTGTTACGCCAAACAAAACTGGTTCTCTAGAAAGAGGTATAAACGTTAGCAAAAGCATCTACAATTATGCCATCATTTGTAATGATACCTCTATTTGGGTCATAGACAATTAGGGTATTCGCAACATCTTCAAAATTCTCTGTCCAAAATTGCTCGCTTTTATCTAGTTGTGAAACTTCGAGCATATTATTCCATCGGGAATGTGCAGTTCTTACATTTAGACCAATAAAAGTATACTCCGGATATTTTTCTTTCAATAAATTAATGCGTTTAAACATATTAGTAAAATGCCTTTTTTCAGGCGCTGACCAAAAGTAAAACACAACCGTTCTGTCTTTTCCGAGGTCCTTTATAGATACCTTGTTGCCTTCAGAATCAAATACCAAGAGTTCAGGGAGTTCCTTCTGAGGTTGTAAATTTCTTATTCCGTCATATAGTCCGTTAATTTCATGTATATGCCTATTGTTTCCAGATAGTTGATGAAATTCCTTAATAAAAATTTCAATATTTTCCTCTTTGTCATATTTAAGCAAATAATCCATTGCAACATTCCTGAATAAATTATCTCTAAGTTCATTTTGCTTTATTAGACTATCTATCAACATTAGTTTGTGTTGATTAAAATGAAGCTGGTTTTTGGCCATCTTAATCTTTGTTCCACAGCCGTTTTTGCAATCCATGTATGAAAGGTTGCTTAAATGATACTTCATGAAATTATAATACGGCCGATAATAACATAGACCATTTTTATCATAATGGATATCGGCGCGATAATCATAAAAATCAGGCGGAAGATCATGAATAGATTTCTCACCCTTTTTCTTTT
Source organism: uncultured Eudoraea sp. (assembly GCA_965364275.1). Taxonomy (GTDB): domain Bacteria; phylum Bacteroidota; class Bacteroidia; order Flavobacteriales; family Flavobacteriaceae; genus Eudoraea. The sequence continues at coordinate 7,000 of CBDTVT010000123.1, forward strand.
TATGATAAAACGGATATGCCTCTTTGAAGATATAAGAAGTATACATAATACCTGCTCTCGCTATTTCCAAAGCACCATCGGAAATCTCAGTCTCTGATGAAAGATTGTTTAATGATTCAAGCTTTATTTTTTTTAAGGAGTCTATTTTTAATGTAAATTCTTCAGGTTCAAGGCTATAATATTTATAAATCAACTCTTCTTCCAGTTCATTGGCCAGGAACATTTCTAAAAGAAAATTATTTACCTCTTCATTTGTTCCCGAAAAAACCAGTGATTCATCAAAATCAACTGTATTTAGCCTCAATTGTAAACTGTCACCTCGCTCTAAAAATACGTACTGCTCTTCCGGAAAGTGGTAAAAATGATGAAGACCCTCATCTACTGAATCCAATTTAAAGGAAAATCTGTTATTCTCATCAAGACGTGCTGTGTCTAAAACAACGTCTCCTTTAAACAAGACAACATACTCGCTGGAAGGATTTACAATTTCACCACCAAAATAAACCTTTGGAGATTTCTTTTCAGCGGTATTACAAGCTGCCAGTAAGAATATAATAAAATATAGTAAAGTTTTATTCATATAATTTTCGCTGCCTACAGTATACAAAACTAGGCAAACCTATAGCCTGAAGCTGTTAAGGCGCAGTTAAAAGTTCACAATCATTGTTAATTGGGAAAGCCTTTATTCGGATAGAGGATTATTGCTACTTAGGATTATTTTTCCCTATTTTTGCAAAAATTTTAAAAATATAAGTATGTTATCTGTTTCCAATTTATCAGTTCAATTTGGTAAAAGAATACTTTTTGATGAAGTAAATGTTAGCTTCACACAAGGCAACTGTTATGGTATTATTGGTGCCAATGGTGCAGGGAAATCTACTTTGTTAAAAATACTCTCAGGTGAAATTGACGCAACCTCGGGTAAGGTACACCTCGAACCGGGCCGGCGTATGTCTGTTTTGGAACAAAATCACAATGCCTATGATGATATAGCAGTTCTGGAAACTGTTGTAATGGGTAACAAACCCTTATATAAAATTAAAAAAGAGATAGATGCACTCTATGCCGACTATAGTGATGAAAATGCGGATAAAATTGGAGAGCTACAGGTGACCTTTGAAGAAATGAATGGCTGGAATGCGGATAGTGATGCGGCTACCTTGTTATCAAATTTGGGAATTCCCGAGGTATTTCATTTTACGTTAATGTCTGAACTGGATTCAAAGTTAAAAGTTCGTGTTCTATTAGCTCAGGCGTTATTTGGAAATCCTGATGTTCTAATAATGGATGAGCCCACTAACGATTTGGACTATGAAACCATAACATGGTTAGAAAATTTCCTGGCTTCTTATGATAATACTGTAATTGTGGTGTCTCATGACCGCCATTTTCTGGATGCAGTTTGTACCAATATTGCCGATATAGATTTTGGTAAAATCAATTCCTTTTCCGGAAATTACACCTTTTGGTATGAGAGTAGTCAATTAGCAGCCAGGCAAAGGGCACAACAAAACAAAAAAGCAGAAGACAAGGCCAAAGAATTACAAGAATTTATTCAACGTTTTAGTGCCAATGTCGCTAAAAGCAAGCAGGCAACATCAAGAAAGAAAATGTTGGCAAAACTTAAGATTGAGGACATCAAACCGTCGAGTAGGAGGTACCCTGCTATAATTTTTGAACAGACCCTACATTGCGCTGGCACGGAACCGGGTTC
>CBDTVT010000124.1:0-8642 GCA_965364275.1 uncultured Eudoraea sp.
TGAATAATCAAAAAAGAATAAAGCGTTGAGGTTTTTACTTAGGGCATAGTCTGCTGTAAACTTAGTGGACAATAAATTCTGCCCTGCAGTTATCTGATTATTATCTAAGCTGAGATTTCTAATAATGGTAAGATTATCTCTTAACGTAAAATCTGCCTTTAGGTTTAAATCGCCTTTCAAACGTTGTTTCTGCCCGCCAATGTTTGTTACGAATTTTACATCTTTAAAACGATATCCCAGTCCCACTGTATAATCCTGACCAATAATCTCTGTAAGCAAGTTATTGTCGAAGCTAAAAGAATACGCTCTGTCTGTACCTACTTCTGCCAGAACGCTTAGAGAACTTTGCATTTCAAAATCAACTCTAATTAAAGGATTAAACTGGTCTGTAAGAACAACATTATTAATAATATTTTCCGGAAGATAATCTTGTGTTTCCGGATTAATTGGGGGAAGATTATCATTGACAAGCTGGGATCTTTCGAGGTTGGTTTGAAAAGTATTAATACTGTAAGCAGATCGGTAACCATGGCTCAATGAAAAGCGCTTGAACTTCTTCTTAAAGGATTTAATTCGCATTAACCCGGTATACTTAATATTCCAATTAGGTACAGGAATATCTCTAAAAGCATCTAAATTAACCCTGTTTACATCCTGACCGGTGTAGGCTGCAAAGAAAGCCGGTAAAATCACGTCCTGGCTTGTAGGGCCATACCTTAAAGGATATCCATTCTCATCTACTCCTTCATCGGGACTCGACCTGTCTGAGAATAATCTTTCAGATACAACAAGCCTATTATTTTTGAAAGTTTCAAAATTGATTGATTCAAATTCATCACTTTTACTAAACGTTGTACCAATCATTATGGTAGATATACTGAAGTTTCCAAAAGTGTTTGGTGTTTGCGCTAAATACTCACCTCCGTTGATCTCAAAATTCTCCTGTAAACTACTGGAAAATTGCCTGTCTGCCAACAAATCAATGGTCAAATCCCGAACGGGTTGGGCTGTCGCTGTAATGTTCAGCTGTTTGTTAGTTCGTTTTATAAATTGTTCGTTAAACTCATTATAGGGGGTAAGCCATCCATTACGTGCCGCTTCAAAGCGTATATCTTTCTGACTTCCGAAGACAAAGCCCAATGATGGCCTTGTAGTTCCAATAAATCCAATAGACTGGGTATATCCGGGCAAAACCGTACCATTATTCTCTCTATAGTTAACGTTAATACGTTTTACCATTGTTACTATATCTACAAAAGTATTGAACCCAGCACTACTTTTCTTTTTTGTTTTTTCCTCCCCAGCCGCCGGATTTCCAGCTTTATCACGGCGAACAGGAGTATTACCAATCTCCCCTTTGCCGCTCCTCCTTTTAAGACCAATTTGGTCATAAAAACGTTGCATGCTTAGCGCAGTGGTAATGGTATGTGTATTGGCATTTTGAACAGTGTTAATAACGGCATTAGGATCTCCAAGGGCTTCTTGTACCACTTCATTTAGAGCGTCACCACCTCGTTGCCAATCAAAATTACTGGTGTAAGTATATTGTGCATTGATAAAGTCCAGGATAGGTATCTTGTTTAGTGGAATATCATAATTTAACTGAAACTGCTGGGCATGCCTGTTGGGTTCTCCGATATCAAAGAAGCCATTCCAAATATTCAGGTCTTGGTTAATACCTGAATCAGGGTTACCATCTTCTTCAAAATAGTTTCGTACAATATTATTGTTGGAGGTCGTAATATTCAGGCGCAATGATTTGGACAAACTATAGTTTAGAGCATATTGCCAATTAAAAAGATAGTTTCTTTGCTGGAGCAATGGTAATGCTAGTTTTTCGACACCAGCTTCCAGAACATCTCTAAACCGCTGCTGGTTGAATTGACGATTGTAATCTGACTGTACTGATAAACTGGTAGGCAATAGATTAAAATTTATGTCTTTCAACCATTTTAGGTAGCTCCCGGTAAATAAGGAATCCTTTTTTTCAAAAGGTGCTACTGATGCAGGCTTAAAATTATAATTGTAGACAAAGCCTGTCTTTATATTCTGATCCTTTAATCTCGCAACTTCAAAATCTCTATGATCTGTCTGGTTATAAGAATAATTAAAAGTGAAATTTTCAATATCATAAATATGGGGTTTTGCTTCAGGACCCCTATTCTTGCGTACTCCAATAAAGTTGACACTTCTTCTTTTAGTATAGTCTTCTGCCTGCTCTCTTATGTCTTCTTCTTCGGCCTGAGTATTTGCAGCATCTATTCTGTCTTCAAGCTTTAAATCGTCATATACTGGATCAAATTCGGGGGTTATTAATTGCTCCGAAACTCCAAAATTAAAAGGAATTTGAACATTCCATTTTTTAGGGAGAAGTTGTCCAATAGACACATTAGTAACCACATCGTAGGCTACTGCATCCTCTCTGGAACGTTCATTTGGCCTTTGATCTACTGAACCAAAACCTGGAGTACTTTTACCGCCAGTGGCAGTGACGTTAGCAAAATCAGCTAAGTTCGCATCAACGGCAGCTAGTGCAGCCCAACCCCCATTATTATCTAAGCCTGCCATACGTAATTCGTTGAACCAAACTTCGCCGCGTGCTGGGAGATTATCAATATTTTTAACCCCCAACATAGCACTTCGCAGTGTACCTATTGAAGGGTTCCCTCTGATTCCATAACGAATCTGCCCTAATACTCTGGGAGCAAATTCATCAACAGAAACAACTTCACCATCAACTATTTCATAAAAACTGATTTCACTCAGGGATTGGTCGGCAATACCTTGAGATTTAATTTTGGTGAGGTCACTCAGGGCAAAATCCATTTCGTTTATTGCGGGCCAAATTTCTTCCGGACTTGTAGAACCAAAAGGTGTAAACTTTAAAGGGACTTCTATTTGATAAAAATTCTCAGAGAAATCTGTACCTATCCTTAGAAATGCGACCAAGGGTACATCGTCATCCAGATAATCAGAATTCACAATCTTTTCAGCATGTAAAAACATTTTTAACCTTTTGTATTGTCGTATATCAATGTTTACATTTTTAAAGACACCTCGGGAGTCCTGAGACTCAAGATTCTCGACTTTGAATGACAAGGACTGTTCATTCTGACGAATGATAGTGTTATTATTATTTAATTGTTCTCTTAGGACGCCTGGAGGTAAAACATAAGGAATTGGCGTTCTCGAATTATTCTCTTCTATGTTCACGGTATTGACGTCTACGATGGTCGCATCATCTGTTGGGTCATCATTATCTGAAGAGAGGGATTTTGTATAATTTCTCCAATCGATACGTACAAGATCCAGGGTCGCAAAACGCATTACGACTTCATCTGTAAAGCCTGTAAGGTACATCCGCATAAAACTGATAGATCTAAAATCTGATACTCCACCTACTGCATCTGTAAAATCACTTAATGGAATTTTGTACTGAATCCATCTTCGGTTTAATTGAGTCCCATTGGGTAAATCGGGCGTAGTTCCTTCACTGATATCAGTTACGTAAAGATCGTCGATAGTGGTGTTAGGTTTAATAGGAATACGGTACTCAAAATAGCTATTAATGGTATTCATGGTAAGGTCCCGGTTAACGTCTTCCACGTCGGGCAGAGTTGTGGACCCCCGATCTGTATTTGTTACGGTAACAGGTGAATTCCCCTCCGTATTATTAAAGTCAAGGTAACGTTCTAAAATGCCCCCTTCCCTGTTCAAATAGTATTGGAAGTTATCAAGAGCGGGATCCTCCGCGGGTCCATTGTACCCTTGTGCAGCTTCCAGACTATTGTCAAGTCCATCAAAACCAATATCCTGCAGAGAACGGTTCGTTTCGCTGGCATCAAAAGCATAAACCAGAGATTGTGTAGCCGGCACTACGCCCCAATCGGTGGGTGTGGTGAGATCATTGCTGTTCAGACCCGGCAAACCGTTTTCATATTGTTTTCTTCCATCATCCAGAATGTCCTCAGAGATATTACCTAAATTAATAACCAATTCACCAGGACCGGTGGCTATACCATCTACATATGGATCCATAACCCAGAATTGAACAAACTCAACATTCGATTGCTCAAAATTTGTACTACTCAAAGAACGCATCATTCCGGCCCATTTTTGATTTGGTTGGAGGCCGTTAAAAGTAGCACTAGCATTATAAGGTCCTTTTTGATTTGGATAATAGGCCATATCGAAAGTATTCTGAACGGTAGTTTGTCCCTGGGCGATATCTACCTGTGGAAATACTTCATCAATAAAAACTCTACGCGTCTCATTTGTGGATATATCATCATCATTAATGCCGGAAGGACGCTGGTTCGTATAAAAAATAGGGTCTATAGTATACCAGGCCATTTTTGCTCTTTCAAAACCTGTTTCTAAATCCTGCTCGCCATCAATTTTAAACTCCTCTGGCGTACTGGCCAATGACCAGCCTAATGAAGAACGGATATCTATAAGTGCCTGCGCCCCTTCAAAATCATCTAAATAAGTCGTGGTTTCTCCCTGAAAATCTGCATTTTTAGGAGAGTTAGGGTTGAGGTATGCGGCTTCAGCACGAACCGATACATTAGAGGCAACATCTGTATCTATATTCGGTAATTTGTTGACCAACCTGGTTAAAAAAGGAACCTCTGTTGAAAAATTTGCATTAAGACCAAAGATGCTATTATTTACCGGCTCAACACCGTAATTCGATTTTTGAGTAAGAGGCCTTTCATTGAGGTTTTGAAAATTTCCCCCTAAGATAAATTTCTCATTGAATTGATGTTCAATATTAAAACCAGTAAATCTTCTTGTTTGCTGGCCAAAAATCGCATTGTTTTCAACAGAGATATTTATTGGTGTATTTGAGGCTTGTAAACTGGGGTCTAAGATCTGAACTGTTCCTGCCTGATAATTTACCGTATAATCTATTCCTTCCTGCAATTGGCGGCCACCCGCTGTTACTCGTACAGATCCTCTTGGCACATTAAAGGCGCCTATTGGGATACCGCTTGATCCTTCAGATTTATACTGTCCCTTCAGTTTAAATCTGTTTTTTTCAGCATCTTGTAAAGACGCCGCTTTAGTCAGGGCATACATATTTCTGAAAACATATTTTTGCTGGTTTTCGTTATATCCCTGATCATTGTCCACATCATACGTACCTCCACCTAATACATCAAATAAAAACTCACCAAAGGGTTCAACTTTAGTGAAAAGTATCAGGCCGTTTTGAGTGTTTACAGTAATCCCGGGAACAAAATCGAAGAAACCATCTCCGCCTTTCTGAACATCATTAAAAGTATTTAGGCGATCCAGATTAAAAACATCCAGAAGAATTCTATCCTGTAAAGCCCCATCGGGAGAATTTTCATCGGGCCATCCCGAACCCGGACCTTCAACCACCGGTAAAATATAATTTCTGGGGGTTGGATCTGAATATAAGATATTGAACCTGAAATCTTCCTGACTTAATTGAAAAGCACCCGTAGCATATATGTTTTTCATCATTAGATCCCAGATAGGATCGTTCACATTGGTAATATTACTTTTTAGTAATTTCAGGACAAGTGTATTATTACTAATTTGCGGAACTTCCACTCCAGGGGTAACCGTAGTAGCATCTATTCCGCCATTGGCAAATTCACCAACCTGAAATATTTCACCCTTGTAGGTATACTGAAAGGCCACGGCCAGTACTTCATCATTGCTTAAACGCTGGTTCAAAGAAATATATCCCAATTGAGAATCAAACTGGAAGTCTCTTCCCGTTTCAAGTTTTCTGGCATTTTCCAAGATAGCATAGTCAAATCCCTGATTTACCTGATATCCGGTATTTATGTCAAAACCATCATCTACTGTAGCAATATCCCTTATATTGGAGTTTAGCACCCCTCCATTATCAATTAATAGAGGATCGTAGTCATTCGCATTATTTCTTGGTAATTCCTGGTTGGTAGCTGAGGTATTAAAAAAACCTGCCGGTTCACCATTTGCAATTCCAATCCTGGTTTTTTCCTTTAGGGCCTCGCCTAAATCCTGGATAGCAACTATGTTTCTTACATTAAGTGTTTGCTGACCTCTGTTTGTAACCCAAACTTCAAGACGAGTAATTTGAACCTGACTTTTGATAAAAGGATAATTGGTTAAAGCCTCATCATACTGATCCCTAAAATATTGGGCTAAAAAAAAGTGTTTATCCTCATCGTAATCCAAGGTAGATAATTCAAAGTCATTCAAGGTACCGCCACCCTGAGCTACTACCGAACTATTTTGAGATTGCTGCTCAGAGAAAACTGCAGTTACGGTAGTCCTGCCAAACTGCAATTGAGTTTTTACACCAAAAAGACTTTGTGCCCCTCGAATCAAAGAGCTATTTAGAGGGAAGCTTACATTACCAACCTCAATTTTTCTTATGATATCATCTTCTGTGGGTGTATAATCTAATTTTATTAAATTCTGAAAATCGAAAGTAGCTTCAGTATCATAATTAGCAGTTACCTGCAATCGCTCACCAATTTTGCCCAGCAAGCTTAAACTAATCCGTTGATCAAAATCAAATGAGAGATTGGTTCGGTTTCTTGGAGAAAGTGCCGGATTATCATTTTTTTGCCATATAACACCAAGGTCCATTGCAACAGATCCCTGAGGTATTACTTCAATAGTATTCCCGCCAAATATGGTTTCAAAAAATCCGCTGTTTACATAAAAATTAGGAAGCAGGTTTTTTCGCGCTTCTTCGGAGCCTGCTTTTTTTCCTGAGAAGGCATCTATTTTTTCCTTAAAATAGGACTTCATGTTTTCCTGTTGTACCAGATCTAAATACTGTTCAGGTGTAAGTATAATAGGATAGCTAATATCAAAATCTCCTACCATTTCAGAATAGATATACCTGTCAAGCTTAGGATCATAAGTATATTTGGAAACAATGCTATTAGGATTTTCCAGTAAAATTCTCCCCAAAGCAAATCCCGTCTGAACAGAATCAATCTGGACAGAATCTGTCTCCTGTTCATTAGTTTCCTGAGCATGTATTGTATTCACAACTCCCAGGAAAATGAAGGAAAGTAAAAAAAGCTTAAATGAATATGATTTAAGAATTGATTTTGCCCCTGTTTTCAAACTTATTTACAAATTTTTAAGCGCGTGTTTTATAATGTCCTCTACGCTTAGAGTAGGGTCCTGGGATAAAACCTTGTCAACAGCCTTTTCTGACTGCCTTCGGGCAAACCCGAGAACCTCTAAAGCAGATAACGCTTCTTCTTTATTTGTATTGTTTGAATTTGGTGAAACTTCGTCAATATCATAGATTTTTAAAACCTTGTCTTTTAGGTCCAAAATAACGCGTTGAGCGGTTTTGGTGCCTATGCCCTTAACCGCCTGTATTGTAGGAACATCCCCACTGGCAATTGCGTTTTTAATCTGTACTGGTGTAAGGGAAGAAAGCATGGTTCTGGCAATACTTGAACCTATTCCAGAAACAGACAGCAATAACCTGAATATTTCTCTTTCAGATTTCTCCGCAAATCCAAAGAGGGTATGCGAGTCTTCCTTTACCTGTAAATGCGTGTAAAGTTGAATACTTTCAGAATCTAAAATGTTTGAAAAAGTATGAAGTGAAATGTTTACGAAATAGCCAACTCCGCCACATTCTATTACCACGTAAGTGGGATTCTTTTCTACAAGCCTACCTTTTAAATGGGTAATCATTTATATTTTATTTGTTGTTGAAATGGTTTATTAATCCGTCTCGTTACTCAATCCCATTTTTACCTTCCGCCTTTTCTCACGCTCCTGAGCATCTATAACTGCTACGGCAGTCATATTCACCATCTCTTCAACACTGGCCCCCAATTGCAAAACGTGAACCGCCTTTCTAAGGCCCAGCATAATTGGCCCAATTGATTCTGCTGCATGAAGCTCTTTAAGTAATTTATAGGTAATATTTGCGGATTCAAGATTAGGGAAAATTAATGTATTCACTTTTTTACCTCCAAGTGTGGAAAAAGGGAACTGACTTTTTCGAAGTTTTTTGTTAAGTGCAAAATCAGTTTGTATTTCTCCATCCACTATTAATTGCGGATTTCTTGAGTGTAAAATCTTAACAGCTTCTCTTACCTTAACGGCATGTGGATGGTTGGAAGAACCAAAATTAGAATAAGACAGAAGTGCCAAAACAGGATCAAAACCAAAGGCCATACCCAGATTGGCTGTCATCTGAGTTATCTCTGCCAATTCTTCAGAATTGGGATCAATATTTATTGAGGTATCCGCAAGAATTAAAGGACCTCTTTGGGTAATCATAATATGAGCAGTTGCCGCCCTTGAAACGTTATTTGCTTTTCCTATGACTTCAAAAATTGGCTTCACCACATTTGAAAATGCCCTTGAATGCCCTGAAATCATTCCATCTGCATCGCCTTCCATAACCATCATTGCCCCATAATAATTACGCTCCCTCATTTTAGTATTCGCACTGTATAAGGTAACTCCACTTCTTTTTCTTGCTTCGAAGAATTTAGCAGCATAACTTTTTCTTTTCGCTTTGGAATCTTCATCCTTTGGATCAATTATTAGTACATCTGCATCAAATTCCAATTCATTCTTCAACTCTAAGATCACCTCTTTATTTCCTAATAAGATAGGGATTGCTATCCCTT
>CBDTVT010000125.1:0-8642 GCA_965364275.1 uncultured Eudoraea sp.
AATATCATTAAAATCAATCTCCTGCGCATGCAAGCTTCGACCCGAAGTTTGTATATGATATTTTAACATTTGCGCCCTGGAATCTGCACCATATTTATCTTTCATCGCTTTTGCCCAAATACGCCTTGCAACTCTTCCTATCACGGCATACTCAGCATCTATTCCATTAGAAAAGAAAAAAGACAAGTTGGGACCAAACTTGTTAATATCCATCCCCCGGCTAAGGTAGTATTCAACATAGGTAAAACCATTTGATAACGTAAAAGCCAACTGGGTAATAGGATTTGCACCTGCCTCTGCTATGTGGTAACCTGAAATCGATACGGAATAAAAATTCCTTACCTCTTTGAGAATAAAGTATTCCTGAACGTCACCCATAAGTCTCAGTGCAAATTCTGTTGAAAAAATACAGGTGTTTTGTGCCTGATCTTCTTTTAGAATATCTGCCTGGACTGTTCCCCGGATTGTTTTTAAAGTCTCTTGTTTAATCGTTTTGTAAACCTCAGGGGCAAGTACTTTATCTCCGGTTATACCCAGTAAAAAAAGACCAAGGCCGTTATTTCCTTCGGGTAAAGTACTCTGATATTTTGGCCTGTTTTTTGAATCTCCGCCATAAAGGGCTTCGATTTTTGATTCTACCTCCTTTTCAAGGCCATTTTGATGTATATACTTCTCGCAGTTTTGATCAATTGCAGCATTAATAAAGTAACCCAATAGCATTGGTGCCGGCCCATTTATGGTCATACTAACTGATGTCATAGGATCACTCAGGTCAAAACCGGAATACAACTTTTTGGCATCGTCCAGACAGCAAACGGATACTCCCGCATTCCCTATCTTTCCATAAATATCGGGTCTGTGATCAGGATCATTGCCATAAAGTGTAACGGAATCGAATGCAGTGGACAATCTCTTGGCAGGCATATCAAGACTTACATAATGAAACCTTCTGTTTGTTCGTTCAGGTCCTCCTTCACCGGCAAACATCCGTGTGGGATCTTCACTCGTCCTTTTAAAAGGATAAAGTCCGGAAGTATATGGAAATTCTCCCGGTACATTCTCCTGTAATCTCCATTGAAGCAGGTCTCCCCACGCTTTATACTTTGGCAAAACCACTTTGGGAATTGCAAGGCCTGATAGTGACTCAACATGCGTGTCTATACTTATCTCTTTTTCTCTAACTTTAAAAACATAAGAAGGGCCTTTATACTTATTCGCAAAACTATCCCAGTTGAGTATAATCTCCCAGTTATAAGGATCAAAATTGAGTTTTACCCTCTCAAATTCAACTAATAAAAGTTGAATTAAATTATCTTTTTCACCTTCCTCTGAAATATCCAAACTGGAAGCTTCTATCCCCGCACTGGTTAATTTTGGCGGAGTCTTGGAAAGACCTGCTATTGTTTTACAAATTCCATATAATTGCTGGGCTACTTCAACCTGGTGTAACACTTTAGTATCATAAGATTTAATACTCTCTGCAATCTCCGAAAGATATCTTGTCCTGGATGGGGGTACAATAAATACCTTTTGATCCATTTCCTGGCTGACTACTAAGGTCGAAACAAGATCTGCATTGGCCTTTTCGTTTAATTGTTGCATAACCGCCTTATATAAACGATTCATGCCCGGGTCATTAAATTGTGAAGCTATAGTGCCAAATATCGGTAATGTCTCAACATCTGTTTCCCATAGTCCTTGATTTCGTACATATTGTTTCCTTACATCTCTTAAGGCATCCGGAGCTCCTCTTTTATCAAATTTATTTATAGCAACCAGATCAGCAAAATCAAGCATATCAATTTTCTCAAGCTGAGTTGCAGCACCAAATTCAGGGGTCATAACATAAAGGGAAACATCACTATGCTCAATTATTTCTGTGTCTGACTGGCCAATGCCTGAGGTTTCAAGAATAATCAGATCAAAGTCAGCTGTTTTTAGTACTTCAACAGCCTCTTTTACATATTTAGATAATGCCAAATTGGATTGTCGTGTTGCCAGGGATCGCATATACACCCGATCATCATTTATTGCATTCATTCTGATCCGGTCACCCAGAAGAGCTCCTCCTGTTTTTCTTTTAGAAGGGTCAACAGATATCAAACCAATAGATTTCTCTGGAAAATCCCTTAAAAATCGACGGACGAGCTCGTCAACTAAACTAGATTTTCCAGAACCTCCCGTACCTGTTATTCCCAACACAGGAACTTGATTTTTATCCTGGCGAATTCCGGAAAAGAGTTCTTCAAATTCAGAAGGTCTGTTTTCTGCAAGACTTATCAGTCGTGCAATAGTCTTTGGTTGCTTTCTCTTTAAAGCTTTAATGAGGGTAGTTCCTTTATCTAGTATTAAGTCGGGAACCGATGAATCACTTTGTTCTACAAGATCGTTTATCATTCCTTGTAATCCCATAGTTCGACCATCATCCGGAGAATATATCCTGGTAATACCATATTTCATCAAGGCTTCTATTTCTACTGGAAGAATTACCCCTCCGCCACCACCAAATATCTTAATATGACCAGCTCCACGCTCTTTTAAAAGGTCATACATATATCTAAAATATTCATTATGACCGCCTTGATACGAAGTCATTGCTATGGCATTGACATCTTCTTGTATAGCGCAATTTACAACCTCATCAACACTTTTGTCATGGCCTAAATGAATGACCTCTACTCCTGTAGATTGAATAATGCGCCGCATAATGTTAATGGCTGCATCATGGCCATCAAACAGAGAAGCCGCAGTAACAACTCTTATTTTATTCTTTGGTTTATAGACTTTATTTTGTTCCATTGATAATTTTCGGGCTTCTTTAGGTTAGCAATTTACGGAAAATGCAAAAAAAATCACCTTGCAATCAGAATTTTATAAAAATCATTAGTTTCACCAATCCTCTGTTCCTAATATTATAATTTTACAGGCTTAAATATATCATTTTGAGAAACACAATTCTTATTCACTGCCCAGATCAATCTGGAATAATAAGTGCTATAACTGGGTTTATACACAATAAAGGAGGAAATATAGTGTACCTGGACCAGCATGTTGATGAGGAGCTGGGTGTTTTTTTTATGCGTCTGGAAAGTGAGTTTTCAAATAACACGATTGCATTTTCTGAATTCAAAGAAGAATTTGAGACCAAATTGGCACTCCCATATGAGATGAACTGGAACATACATCCGGGAAACCTGAAACCGAGAATGGCCATTTTTGTATCTAAATACAACCATTGCCTGTATGACCTGCTCAGCAGATATAAATCGGGCGAACTGGAGGTGGAAATCCCTTTCATCTTAAGTAATCATGAAGAGGTTAAACATATTGCTGAACAATTTGAAATTCCTTTCTACTATATCCCTGTAACTAAAGAATCTAAAGCAGAGGCTGAGAAGAAACAATTGGAACTGTTAAAGTACCATAATACAGATTTTATAGTATTGGCCCGATATATGCAAATAATAAGCAGTAAAATTATAGATCATTTTCCAAACAAAATAATCAACATTCACCATTCCTTTCTTCCTGCATTTGCCGGAGCCAAACCTTATCATGCTGCATTTGCACGGGGTGTGAAAATCATTGGAGCTACCAGCCATTATGTTACGGAAGCTCTGGATGCAGGACCCATAATTGAGCAAGATGTTACAATGGTATCTCACTCACACAGAGTGAAAGACTTTATTGCTAAAGGACGCGATCTGGAAAAAATTGTACTTTCCAGGGCCGTTCAACTTCACGTAAACAGGAAAACAATGGTTTACAATAATAAAACAGTAATTTTCTCATAACCTCATAGTAAAAGCCCTTTTTAGCCCGCATATTATTTAGTATATTAACAGAATAATATTTTACAAAGATTTAGGCTTATGGTTAAAATAGCAGTTTTAGGGCCAATACCAAGAGATACCATTTACACGCACCAGGACGAGGTAATACAAAAATATGGTTGTGTAACACATCCTGTAATTGCTTTGTCCAAACTATTGGGAGAGGAAGGTACTGTTATTCCAATCACCAATGTACATCAAAAAGATTTTGATCCTATTCTTGAAGTGTTTAAACCTTATTCAAATATTGACACTTCTCATATTGGGAATGAGGAAGACAGAGGCACAGTGATAGAATTGAGGTTTATAGATCAAAATAATCGATTAGAGAAACAAACATCCTGTATGAGACCTATCTTGCCAAAAGATATTTCAGATATAGATGATATTGATGCGTATGTTTTTGTTCCTATTACAGACTTCGAAATTTCCCTTAGTACGCTGAGTTATATTAAACAGCATAAAAAAGGGTTGATAATCTTTGATGCGCATGGGCCTACTACAACAATGAGCATGACCGGAGATCGATACCGAAAGTTTTGGGTGGATATGGATGAATGGCTTCCCCATATTGATGTTCTTAAAATGAATCTTGAAGAATCTCAGGCGTGTTGGTTTAAAAGCGAATATGAATATGAGGAAATGACGAGTTATGAAGAAGATAAAACCGATCATTTGGATGCAATGGCAGAACACGTGCTGTCCAAAGGGGTTACGTATTTTTATGTCACACTAGATTCAAGAGGTTGCGTGGTGTATTACCGGGAAGATGATGCTACTGTGAAAAAATTTATAAAATCTGTATTTATGAAAGATGTTGTAGATACTACCGGATGCGGAGATTCTTTTGCCGGTGGTTTGGCCTATGGGTTTTCTTTTTACAAGGACCCCATTAAAGCAGCTCAATATGCAAACACCCTTGGTGCCCTACGTACACAGGGGAAAACTTTTGATGTTTTTAAAAACAAAACAGAAACCGAGAAGTTAATTTCCGATCACTATTGAAAATCGTATGGGTATCCTAAGTCACCAATAATTTATCCAATTACCGTTAGTTTTAACAACGAATTCTGTATAATTTAAAGTATTAAGTGAAAATTTCTTAAAATCCTTGCAATAAACAGAAAATTTTAACGTTAAAATTTTGAAGGTAAATCACTACAATTTTTAAAATATTGTAGTTCTGCTGACTTATAAGGCAGATATCCTTAAACGAATTATTTGAGTTAGTATTTTTTGAGTTAGTTAGTTTAAACCGGTGGAAGCACCGGTTTTTTTTTGCTACAAATTAATTATTGGAGTAAAAGGATCAAATTGTAATTTACAATTGTGAAAAAATAATTAACTGAAGATTTTACCCTAGATTTTCAATGATTCCTGTAAAACATTCAAAGTCCCGCAATCTTAGATTTTTGAAAGCATTTGGGGCTTATATTCAACAATTTAGTTAAAAATTAGACAAATCACCTGATTTTTAGGTGAATACATATAGAAGCAAACATCCAAACCTTCATTTTGGCCGTATATTTGTAAGAACAAAGAATGTGACCATGGATAATCAATATTGTAAAGTTGGAGCGATTACTCCTATAACAAGTGGACAAAAGGCTCTGGCCCTAATAGAATATCAATATCAGAACTTTTTAAGTAAGGCATCAGACTTTAAGGCTACAGATGCTAAGCTTGCAGCATTTTTTGAATTGAAGGCAAGGAAGCTTAAAAAGGTTTTAGAGGAATTTGTGCAGTAATACTTAGTTCTTTCTAAGTTCTTTTGCCATTTTATCACGTAAATCGGTAGCTTTTTGTGCCGCTATAATTGCAAAATCCTGTTCTGTTGAGGCGTAGATAATCCCTCTTGAGGAATTCACCAATATCCCAACATTTTTATTCATACCATATTTACAAACTTCTTCCAGGCTTCCACCCTGTGCTCCTACCCCTGGCACTAAAAGAAAACTATCTGGAATTATTTTCCGGATTTCAATTAAATGACTCGCCTTTGTAGCTCCTACTACATACATTAGATTTTGAGAATTTTTGTACGATATTGATGTTTCCAGAACTTGCTCATACAGCTTCTTTTCCCCAATTTGTTTTGTTTGAAAATCAAAGGCACCCTCATTTGAGGTCAATGCCAGGAGAATGGTATGTTTGTTCTCAAATGATAAAAATGGTTCTACAGAATCCCTGCCCATATATGGTGCAACCGTAATTGAATCAAAATCCAAATCTTCAAAAAATGCTTTTGCGTATCTATATGAAGTATTCCCTATATCGCCTCGTTTTGCGTCTGCAATGGTAAATAATTCAGGGTAAAATTCATTAAGGTATTCAATAGTTTTACGCAACGCATCCCAACCCATTGAACCATAAGCTTCATAAAAAGCAATATTTGGTTTATAGGCTACGCAAAGGTGATGGGTAGCATCAATAATAGCCTTATTAAATGAAAAAATTGGCGACTCTTCATTTAGGAGATGTTCTGGTATTTTTTCCAGGTCTGTATCCAGACCTATACAGAGAAAGGATTTCTTTTTATGGATTTGCTCAATTAAGTGTTCAATTTTCATCCTAATTTCTAAAAAATCTCCGAAGCTTCTTTCAGTTTTTCGGTATTATCAACCAACATCAATTCATCAATAATTTTTTGAATATCTCCGTTGATTATATTCTGCAGATCGTAGAGCGTTAGGCCTATCCTATGATCGGTAACCCTGCCCTGCGGATAATTATACGTGCGAATCTTTGCTGAACGATCTCCACTACTAACCTGTGAATTGCGTTTTGCGGCATCCTCCTCTTGTCTTTTAGCCAGTTCCATGTCGTAAAGTCGCGATCGCAAAACTCTAAAGGCTTTATCCTTATTCTTGTGCTGCGATTTTTCATCCTGACACTGAGCCACCAAACCTGTGGGAATATGGGTTAACCTAACAGCAGAGTAGGTTGTGTTTACAGATTGGCCTCCCGGACCTGATGAACAGAAGAAATCTACACGCACATCCTTAGGTTCTATTTGTACATCAAAATCTTCAGCCTCCGGTAGGACCATCACTGTTGCCGCGCTAGTATGAACACGACCCTGTGTTTCTGTCTGAGGTACGCGTTGCACGCGATGAACCCCTGCTTCAAATTTCAGTGTCCCGTATACATCTTCTCCAGTAACTTCAAATTGAATTTCTTTATAACCTCCGCTGGTGCCTTCACTCAAATCGATGATATTCGTTCTCCAACCTTTAGACTCACAATACTTGGTATACATGCGATGAAGGTCTCCTGCAAAGATACTGGCCTCGTCTCCACCTGTCCCTGCGCGTATTTCCATCACTACATCTTTAGCATCTTCCGGATCTTGTGGAATTAATAACAACTTTATTTCCTCCTCCAATACAGGCAAAGCCTCCTTAGCCTCATCCATTTGCATTTTTGCCATCTCAACCATCTCCGGATCACTACCATCACTAATGATCTCTTCAGCTTCGTTCATATTATTGGTCAACTCAATATATCGGTCTCTTTTATCAACGAGTAAGCGTAAATCCTTATATTCTTTATTAAGTTTTATATAGCGCTTTTGATCTGAAATAATATCAGGTTGTATTATAAGGTCTGACACCTCATCAAAGCGCTGTTTAACAATATTTAATTTATCTAACATGCAATCATCTCTTAGGTAAGCGAATTTACAAATTTTTAAAGGTATATCAACCTCTTCACAAGCAAGAGAGAAAGAGTTTTTATAAAAGAAGAAGGAGAAAATTTATTCTTTCGTGTCCAGAATTATCCCATGGCTATGAAACATCTGATTATAGCTGTCCACAATTATTACTTCGGTATCACCCAGCTGATTTATTAAGGAAATTCCTTTATCCTTACCTAAAATATATACGGCAGTAGCAAGAGCGTCACATAGTTCCGCACTTTTGGCAAGTACGGTTACCTTGCTAATTCCAGTGGTCGGATACCCGGATTTTGGATCGATGTAATGTGCGTATTTCTTACCGTTAAAAGTAACATATCTATCCAGATTACCTGTAATTGATACAGAAGATTCTATTAAAGGTAGCCAGGTAAATATTTTGCCATTACTTCTGGGGTGATCCACGCCTATTAACCATTTCTCTCCGGTTGCCTTGGTCCCCCAGGTTGAAATATCTCCTGAAGCGTTAATCATACCTGCAGGAACCTGTTTGGATACTAAAAGTTCCTTAACTTTATCTGCAGCATAACCCTTTCCAATTGCCCCAAATCCAATCTTCATTCCTTTTTCTTTAAGAAATACAGTGTTTTCACTATTATTTAGGGTGATTTTTTTATAACCTACTTTGGAAACTGCCCGACTGATTTGTTCCGGAATTGGAAACATGGACATTGAACCATCAAATTTCCAAACCCCTTCCATAGCCGCAATAGTAATATCAAAAGCGCCATCGGTAATTTCAGAAATCTGAATAGAACGTTCGATTAATTTATAAAGCTCGAAGCTTACCTTAACAGGCTTTATGCCCGCATTCCGATTTATTTCTGAAGTTACTGATTCAGGATCCCAGGAAGAAATCAATTTTTCTACACGTTTGACTTCTGCAATAGCCTCTTCCAAATTGATATATCCAATTTCTTCATTTTGCGCTACCACAGTCAGTTCAAAGGGACTGCCCATTAATTTTACAGATCTCTTTACGGTGACATTCTTTTTCGCCTGACCACAAACTGAAGTCATGGTAAGAATACCAAAAAGTAGTGCCACCAAACTTTTCACTTACTGTGTTTTTTTTAGTTGTGAAAATATGGGGCGCATAGTTTTACATTTCT
>CBDTVT010000126.1:0-8512 GCA_965364275.1 uncultured Eudoraea sp.
CCACTATACAATTCCAGGTAATTTTTAATCCATTATCCCCGTAATTTTCAATTTTTTGAATAGTACAGATCAGCCTGAGGCGGCTATTGACTAATACAGGGCTTGGAAAACGCACTTTATTTAACCCATAATTCACACCCATTTTAGCAGATTTAACGAATAAAACATCCTTTAATAGCTTCGACAAAAGTGCAAGGGACATAAAACCGTGAGCCACAGGTTTTTTAAACGGTGAGTGTTTTTCCGCTTTTTCAACATCTATATGTATCCACTGGAAATCCATGGTAGCTTTCGCAAAGTCATTAATCATTTCCTGGGTGACTGTAAGCCAATCTCCCGCTGTCAAAGTTTGACCTTCTATTGCTCGAAAGTCAGTAAAATTCTCTAATTCTAATTTGGCCATATTAATTATCTTGAAGTTCCACCATCTATTGTAAGACATATACCCGAAACAAAACGGGCCTCATCGGATGCCAGGTATAGATAGCCATATGCAATATCTATGGGTTGAGCTACAGTACGCAGGGGAATACTATCCTTGATTTTAGCAAAATGTTCTTCCGGAATCTTGTCTACCATATCGGTCATTGTAAAACCCGGTGCTATGGCGTTAGCCGTAATGCCATACTTGCCAAATTCCATCGTCCATGTTTTTGCCATAGCAATGACACCCGCTTTGGTTGCCGCATAATTTGTCTGTCCAAAATTACCTCTTAAACCTACATTTGAGGCGGCACTTACTATCCTGCCCCATTTATTTACTTTCATATAGGGAACCACGGCCTGTGTGCAGATAAAGACCCCTTTGAGATTGACATTTATAACTGCGTCCCATTCTTCCTCACTCATTTTTTCGAGGGTTCTGTCTCTCGTAATTCCCGCATTATTAATAAGGATATCAATTTTACCATATTTGTCATTTACCTTTTTGAAAAGGCTTTCTACTGCAGGTTTATCGGTTACGGAAACCTGATTATACTCTGCTTTTCCCCCGGAATCATTTATGCTATCAGCTACCTTCTGTCCCTGCGGTAGCAGGTCCATAATAATTACTGTGGCCCCTTCTTTTGCAAAGAGTTCGGATATGGCCTGGCCTATTCCACGGGAACCCCCGGTAACTATGGCTATTTTGTCTTTTAGTCTCATTTCGTATAGTTCATTTATTATGTCTTTTTCTATCTGTTTTTCCGGAAGAAGAACAACTTTAAACTTTTATCACCAATTTACCCCTGACCTTTCTGTTTATAATTTCCTCCAATGCCAGGGAGGCTTCCTTTAATTCATAGATCTTATGGATATGGGGTCTTAGCCTGCCTTCGTCATACCATTTCATTAAAGTCCTGGTATTCTCCATATTCTCCTTTGGGTTTCTCATAGCAAAATCGCCCCAAAATACCCCAACAATGGAAGCAGTCTTAAGCAAAGGCAGGTTTAAAGGCATTTTAGGTATAGTACCGGAAGCAAATCCTACTACAAGATATCTCCCCTCCCATGCAATTCCCCTGAATGCCGCCTCAGAATATTCGCCACCAACCGGGTCGTATATGACATCTACTCCTTTATTATCAGTCAATTTTTTTATTTCAGACTTCAGATCTTGCTCGGAATAGTTAATGGTTTGATCAGCACCATAGTCCCGGCATAATTGCAATTTTTCTTCCGAGGATGCTGCGGCAATTACTTTTGCGCCCATTAATTTACCCAACTCCACAGCTGCCAAACCAACACCTCCCGAAGCACCAAGTACGAGTAATGTTTCACCCTTTGCCAGTTTTGCCCGGTCTTTCAGCGCATGATATGAGGTCCCATAAGCTACCATAAAAGAGGCCGCTATTGGGAAATTCATTTTTTTTGATTTCAGGAAACAAGTATTGGACGGCACAACAACTTCCTCTGCAAAACCTCCACTAAAGACAAATCCGAAGACTTCATCACCTACTGCAAGGTGTTTTACCTCATCGCCAACCTCTTTTACAATCCCGGCAATATCGCTGCCCGGAGTGAAGGGAAGCTCTGGCTTAAATTGGTATAAACCCTGGATAATTAATGTGTCGGGGAAATTTATACCGCAGGTTTTTACTTCTACCACGACCTCTTTTGCCTTGGGTTTTAAACCGGGTATTTCTTCTAAAACCAGAGAAGATGGCGGTCCAAATTCTTTACATCGTATGGCTTTCATCTTCTACTACTTTTAGCACCAATTTGCCTAATTTTTCACCTGAAAACAGCCTTTGAAAGGTTTGCGGAAAGTTCTCAATTCCCTCATATATATCTTCTTTGCCTTTAAGTTTTCCTTCTGCCAGCCACGCACCCATATCCCTAGCAGCTTCACCATACCTTTTTGCATAATCAAATACCACCATTCCCTGCATTGTAGCACGGTTCACCAGGAGTGAAAGGTAATTACTGGGTCCTTTTACGGCCGTTTTGTTGTTGTACTGTGATATGGCTCCACATATCACTATTCGCGCATGCATTCTCAGTCTGCTCAAAGCAATATCAAGAATTTCACCACCTACGTTGTCAAAATAAACATCCAGGCCCTTTGGACATTCTTCCTTCAACCTGGTTTTAACATCTTCGTTTTTATAATCAATCGCGGCGTCAAAACCCAACTCCTCTAAAATATACTTACATTTCTCCTTACCCCCGGCAATACCGATAACCCGACATCCCTTAATTTTCGCAATTTGACCCACGATGCTACCTACTGCTCCTGCTGCTCCTGATACTACCACAATATCACCTTCTTTTATTTTACCTACATCAAGAATACCAAAATAGGCTGTCATCCCTGTCATGCCCAAAGTGCTTAAATAAGTTGGAAGAGGGGCTAGTTTCGGGTCTATAATACGGGAATTCTCTCCATCCAAAGCCGCATATTGTTGTACACCCCCAAATCCGGCTACATAATCCCCTGCTTTAAAGTTGGGATTGTTATTAACTGCCACCACTTCACCTACAGCACCTGCGCGCATTACTGAGCCAATAGCCATTGGTTCTATATAGGATTTGGAATCATTCATCCAACCACGCATCGCCGGGTCCAGGGAAACATAATGTTGTTTCACCAGAATTTCTCCATCCTGCAATTCGGGAATAGGGTTAGTCTCTAATGCCCAGGTTGAAGCATCTGCTTCACCTAAGGGTCTTTTTACAAATTTCAATTGTTTATTCATGTTTTTCATTTCGGTTCTATCCTTTCTTTTTATTTGAGAAACTCTTTACATATGCTTCCATTTTGGCTCGTATTTCAGGCTTCCACCACAGGGTTGCAGCTTCTTTCAGCGAATTTTTAGCATTTAAATCAAGTTTGCTGAGTAAATTTTTGCGAAGTTTATTTTTAGTATTAACAAGTATCTCCTGATCAGCTTGTAAATAGTGCTGCATCTTAGCTTCGGCTTTTGGCAATACCTGCTCTAATGGAACCAATTCATCTACTAAACCTGCAGACAAGGCTTCTTTTCCATTAAGCAGCTTTCCTTCCATAACATATTTGCTTGCCAAACCATCGCCAATCCAATAGGCATAGGTTTCTATAAGGTTCTGAGATATTTGAATATTTACGGCTACTTCATTAAGTCCAATTATATATTGTTCGCCATCTGCCATAATTCGGTTATCACTTGCCACTGCAAGAACGCAGCCTCCTGCCGGAGAATGACCTGTAATTGCTGATATAACAGGTTTAGTGATCTGCATTAGTTCTATGAATAGTGCACCAAAAACATGAAAAAAATCTTCAATCTGCCTTTTGTCGTACTGAAATAATTCGATTAAATCCAAGCCCGCCGAGAAATAGTGTGGCTGCCCGGTAAGTATTGCTCCTTTCACTGCATTGTCATTTTCAATATCCCGGAATACATGCCTAAGCTCCTGTACCATATCATAATTAATGGCATTTACTTTACCACGGTTCATCTGAACAATGGTATACCCCTCTTTCTTAATAATCGTCAATGTATTCATCCGGGTAATATTTTTATTTTGCTCACCATTGATTTTTTAAATTCTTTTATAATAAAGATGTTCCGCCATCCAATGTTATGGTTTGACCAGTGATATATTTTGAATTATCTGACGCAAGCCAGGCTACGGCTTCCGCAATTTCATCTGCCTCACCAAACCTATCCATAGGAATCAATCTTTTAAGGGTATCTCCCATATCAGGCCTGCTTGCAAGTAATTTGTCTAAAAGTGCCGAGTGGGTATACCCCGGACATACCGCATTTATTCTAATATTCTTACGCCCATATTCCAGAGCCGCCGATTTGGTCATACCTACAACGGCAAATTTACTGGCACTATAGGAAAGGTTGTATCCTGAGGGTTTTAATCCAGCAAGGGAAGCGATATTTATAATATTTCCATGTCCCTGCTTCATCATTTGCTGCAAAGCCACTTTCATGCAATAGAATACACCCGTCTGATTAACGGCAATAACATTATCCCAATCTTCAAGTGTATGTTCAGCTGTCTTTCTTTGATTTTCACCACCTATACCCGCATTATTTATCATGACGTCTAACTTACCATGATCCTTAACCGTTTGAGTTATTAATAATTCTACTTCTTCAAATTTAGATACATCCACCTGGTACGCAAAAGCGTTACCTCCTGTAGTGTTTATTTGATCAGCTACCTTTTGGGCACTTTCAATATTTAGATCAGATACAATGACCAATGCCTTGTGCTTAGCCAACAATAGAGCAGAAGCAGCTCCTATTCCTCTTCCTGCACCTGTAATGATCACAACTTTATTTTCTAATTGCATATCCCTGTAATTAATTAAATAAAAAACTAAACATTATATAAGGTGTGGTTTACAATATATCAATCTCGAATCCTGTAATGACTGTTCCCTTAATTTTGTTGGATAGCCTTCTGCACGAGTCATTTTAAAAAATTCGTCTTTGTTTCTATATTTTACTAAAAGCATATCATCCCATAAAGTTTCATCTTCCGGACCTATAAGCATTAGAAGTGGTCTGCCGAAAAAGATAATTTCCGCATCTATATTTTCAAAAAAAGGTGTGGCCGCTTTCATATACTGTTTATAGGAAGCCTCACCAGTCAATCCGGTTTCTTCAACCTTGTCTTTATATTTTAAAAGGTTGAGCATCACCACCTCCCTATTCTCTGGCACTTCCCGAAGTGCATTCAATTGTTCCTTATTCACTATTATAAAAGACTTATTCTTCACACCAATACCTATTTAAAATCAGTTCCATTAATATATCCCGTCAATCTTGTCCTTCTGAATCGCGTTCCATGCGGTATTGCAACATAAGGCGGAAACTTTATTCAGGCTCGCAAAACGAGGGTCCGTTGTATGTCCATGCTTAAATCTATAATATATCTGTTGGGCAATTACCGCAATTTTAAAAAGACCATATGCAAAATAGAAGGTAAGATTATTGATATCCCTGCCACTTTTGAGTGCATATTGCTGCACGATTTCTGTTCGTGTAGGATTGCCTGCCATAGTTGTTGGAGATGGAAGTCCCTGTTTTAAAAAATCAGCATCTGTAGCTGTGGTCCAATACCCAAGGGAAGTGCCTAAATCCATTAGGGGATCGCCTAAAGTACACATTTCCCAATCCAGTATTGCGGCTATTTTTTTCCATTGGTCATCAATAAATACTACATTATCGTACTTATAGTCATTATGGATGAGGCTGTAATGATAGTTTTTAGGTTGATTATTTTCCATCCATGACATGACCTTATGGGCGGATGGAACTTCTTCCGTTGCCGCAGCTAGGTACTGCTTGCCCCAGTTTTTAACTTGTCGCTCAACATAGCCTTCCGGATTTCCCAACGATTCAAGTCCGGCTGCCTTATAATCCACATCATGCAGTTCCACATAGGCATCCAACCAGGTATCCGATATCGTTTTAAATTCATTAGCAGTGACCTCACGATCTCTGGCCTCATTAGCAGTTAAAATTATTCCTTCAACTTTATTCATTATATAAAAAGGGGCTCCTAATATCTCCACATCTTCTGAATACGCATAAGGTTCAGGGGTTTTATCGAATACTTTATGAAGATTATTTAGCACCTTAAATTCCCTTCCCATATTATGCCCCCGTTTAGGTGCCGCAAAGGGCGGACGACGCAGCACGTATTCCTTATCCTCTATTTTTAACAGATATGTTAGATTAGAATATCCGTTATAAAACTGCCTGATGATTAATTCGTTTTTTTCATCATTGATCAAATCATATTGCAACAGGAACTTTTTCAAGTTCTGCTCATGAAGCTCCTCCCCTATTCGAACAGTTTTCGTTAGTTCCTTTTCCGGCATTTTCAGATTTGTGCGTATTTTTTTATTGTGTTTTTTCCCAATTGACTTAAATGAACTTCATCAGGGCCATCAGCCAGTCTCAAAGTTCTTGCAGTAGCATAGAAATGAGATAATGGTGTATCGCCACTCACACCCATACCTCCCATTATCTGGATAGCCCTATCAATCACTTTTAGGGCCATATTTGGCGCTACAATCTTTATCATAGCAATCAGGTCTTTTGCTTCCTTGTTTCCAACCCTATCCATTTTATCCGCTGCAGAAAGCACCAGGAGACGAGTTTGCTCAATCTCACAGCGAGAGTATGCAATTTCCTGACGGATGCTGCTATAGGTATCTAAAGTCCTCCCAAACGGACTGCGCTGTGAGGTCCTTTGCGACATTATCTCTAAAGAACGTTGGGCCATGCCTATCAGTCGCATGCAATGGTGTATTCTTCCCGGACCTAAGCGACCCTGGGCTATCTCAAATCCTCTGCCTTCGCCAAGAATAAGATTCTTTTTTGGTACACGTACTTTATTCAAAACAATTTCAGCATGTCCTTCAGGAGAATCATAGTATCCAAAAACACTTAAGGGTCTTACGACCTCTAATCCGGGAGTATCCATAGGAACTAAAATCATACTGTGTTGCAGGTGACGTGCTGCACCGAAATCGGTCTTTCCCATTACGATAGCTATCTTGCAATTGGGGTCCATTGCTCCCGAGGCCCACCATTTTTTTCCCGTAATTACATAATCATCTCCATCTGCTATAATAGACGTCTCAATATTCGTAGCATCTGAAGAAGCCACATCGGGCTCGGTCATCAAAAATGAAGATCGGATATCGCCTTGCATTAAAGGCTGTAACCATGCAGATTTCTGTTCAGAAGTTCCATATTTTGCCAAAACCTCCATATTACCGGTATCTGGCGGGCTGCAATTAAAAACCTCCGATGACCATAATATCCTTCCCATAAACTCTGCCAATGGTGCATATTCCAAATTTGTTAGACCAGGACTCAGGTCTCCATAAGTTGCCGGTAAAAACAAATTCCAAAGTCCTTGAGCTTTTGCTTTTTCTTTTAAGGAAGCAAGACCCGGCCACTTCTTCCAAATATTTTCAGGGTCTCTATGGAAATACTCAACTTCCTCTTGTATCGGAACTATATTTTGGGATATAAATCGCTTAAGCTTGTCTTGCAGCTCAATAGATTTTTCGCTGTATTCAAAATTCATAGTATTTATTTTAATCGATAATCAAATTTTAACCGGAAATTAGGTATCCGCCGTCTGCTACATAGACTCCTCCCGTCATATAAGACCCTGCATCGGATGCCAGCAACATCACCATACCGGCCATTTCTTCGGGAGCAGCTATCCGCCCCAGAGGTAAGGCCTTTGTAAATCCGGCAACCAATTTGTCATCTGTCCATAATCCTTCGCTAAATTTGGTCTTGATCAGACCCGGGCAAAGTACGTTTGCTCTAACCCCATAACGGCCCCATTCTTTAGCCTGATTCTTGGTTAGCATTATCAAAGCTGATTTGGTGGCGCTGTACAATCCTAATCCAAACCCGGGTGTTATTCCCTCAACTGATGAAATATTGATGATACTACCACCACCCTTCTCCTTCATGTGAGGCAGGACCAGATTGGAAAGGAGCCACGGCGCCTTGACATTCACATTCATTATCTTATCAAAGACGGCTTCGTCAGAGCCTTCGAGAGGGCCATAATACGGGTTTATGGCCGCATTGTTCACTAAGATGTCTATTCTTCCAAAAAATTCAATAGTCTTAGCAACAAGTGTTTTACGTTGTTCAGAATCGCCAATATGGCATTGTATTCCCACGGCATCAAGGCCCGCTTCCCTAAATTCAACGGCTACTTCGTCTACTGCTGCCTGCTTCCGACTGCTTACTACCACTTTAGCCCCATTTTCAGCCAGCCCCATGGCAATAGACTTTCCTATTCCTTTACTTGATCCGGTGACTATAGCTACTTTACCGCTTAGGTCAAATTTAGATTTTATACTACCCATCGTTTATTTTAACTTAATTTATTCAAATTGGTAATTCTTCGGTCCTTAATGCCTTATGACGGCCTCTAGGTAAACAACTGGTTTTCATTAGACGTAGTCAACACTTGTTTATCCATCAAAACCTCAGCCAATGCCTTTGTTTTAGGAATTTCATATTTAAAATAAAATTTCATCGCA
>CBDTVT010000127.1:0-8492 GCA_965364275.1 uncultured Eudoraea sp.
CTGATTTTCGAAGGGGCAATTTCACTGATATAAAGTGGTGCCAATATACTGGCTGCACCTACAGCCAGCCCACCAACTAATCGATAAATAACAAACTCCAATGAACTTTCAGAGATACCGGAACCCCAGGCACTGATGATAAAAACCACAGCTGCGGTCAACATCATTGGTTTTCTTCCGAACCTGTCAGCCAATGTACCGGCGAAAAAGGCACCCGCAACACAACCCAGAAGTACCGAGGCAACATTAAATCCTGTGCCCGCGGCATCGGAGTTAAATGTGGCTTGTAAGGCATCGACAGTACCATTTATCACTCCGCTGTCAAACCCAAACAAAAATCCACCTATCGCGGCAACGATAGCCAAAAAGGTGACCCGAGGTAAATTGTAACTCTCAATGTGTGTGGATTCCTGGTGTTGATCACTCATTTTGTAAGGGTTTAAGTAAGGCTTCTGGTGCCCACATTGGGTTTCGTTTTTATTAGTTAATTTCCGCTACTTGGTTACGAAGAAACATTAAATAACCTACACTACAAAAAAAAAGGCTAAAGAAACTACATTAGCACTAAAAAACCATCATAAAATGATGGCTTTTTCAAGTTCAAAATGTTCGGGCGGGTCAAACCGATCCCGCATGGAAAGTTCTCAAAAAGTCTCCAAGCTAGTTGTTTTTTGCTTCAAAATCTAAAGCAGCATCCAACCCTACTTCCACCCCTTTTATTGTTTTTACATAACGAATGGCAAGTAAAGCTCCCTTTACAAAGGATTCATAGGAAGTGCTGCTATGATGTATTGAGAAAATTTCGCCCTTATTACTAAATGCAACTTCCTGATCAGACAACATACCCTTCATTCTCAATGAGTGAACGCGAACCCCTGAAACCAAACCTCCCCGGGCCCCGCTAACTACCTCTGTGTTGTCTTTCTGTTCTGATGGACTTCTGTGCTTTCCCATTCGCATGGCAGTAGCCAATGCTGTACCTGAAGGAGAATCTGGTTTAGTATCTTCATGCCGTTCAATGATCTCTGCTGAATTAAAATGTACTGACGCCAATTCAGCAAAACGCATCATCAGTACTGCTCCTATTGAAAAGTTAGGTACGATAAGACACCCGGGGTCATCTTCGCCCCAAAAAGATTTTAATTCTTCTATTCGATCTGTGGTAAAACCGGAGGTACCCACAACAACGCTCATCCCCATGGCATGCCACTTTTTAAGATTTTCCATCACTACTCCAGGATGCGTACATTCAACCATGATTTGAGCATCCATTTTTTCTTGCGAATCAGCGACCTCAACCCCTGCCACAGTTTTACCGGCATGACCTGGTGCATAAGCTCCGGTAAGTTGCAGTTCGTTTGTGTTTGAAATACCATGTGCAATTACACTGCCCAATCGGCCCATTGCTCCAGAAACAGCTACTTTCATAATGCCTTTATTTTATAGTGTGTTTTTAATATGTCATCAACTTGTTCAACAGTTTTAAATGCATCTTCTTTGGAAAAACATAGAGGAGGTTTTGTTTTCAATACACTGTCATAAGGACCATCAGTACTAATAAGGATGTGTCGATTTCTTAGTTCGTTCTTAATGTGATGTGCCAATCCCGTATTGGGCTCCATACTATTATCCTTCACAATTTCAACCCCAAGATATAAGCCGGAACCTCTTACATCTCCAATGCAAGGATACCTTTTTTGAAGCCCTGATAATAATGATTTGTAATATTCCCCAACAATTTTCGCATTTTCCTGTAAATTTTCTTCTTCAATAATTTCAAGAACCGACAAAGCAATTGCACAAGACACAGGGTTACCCCCAAATGAACTAAAGAACTCCACTCCTTTTTCAAAAGATGCAGCAATATCTGAAGTGCAAACTACGGCTCCCATAGGATGTCCGTTTGCCATTGGTTTTCCAAGAATTACCATGTCGGGAACTACTTCCTGAGCTTCATATCCCCAATAATGATCCCCTGTTCTGCCAAATCCTGTTTGTACCTCATCATCAATGCAAACTCCACCATGCTTTCTTATTGCCGGAAATACATGTTTTAAATACCCTTTTGCCAAAGGTACCTGACCTCCACAACCTATAATAGGCTCGCTTATGAAGGCTCCAATTGGTGTCTCTGAATTTTCGATCAGTTTAATGGCTTCTTCCGCATAACTTCTTCCGGCACTGCCATTATCATTCGTATACTTACCCCTATAAGTATCGGGAATAGGTGCTACCAAAATGTTCTCTTTTTTTCCTCTTCCTTTCGGATTATTAAACTTATAATAGCTCACATCAATAGCTGCCCGGGTGTTGCCGTGATAACCGTGCTCCATGACCATTATTTTTTCATGCCCGCCATGGATATTTGCCATGCGGAGTGCCAAATCAGTAGCCGCGCTTCCAGAGTTCACAAAATAAACTTTGTTTAAGGAATCAGGAAATTTGGACAAAAGCTTTTCAGCATATTCATTTAAAGAATCATAAAGATACCTTGTGTTCGTATTTAGTTTAGCCATTTGTCGCTGCCCGGCTTCCACCACCTTTGGGTGAGAATGCCCCACATGTGGAATGTTATTGTACGCATCCAAATAAGTATTCCCATAAGCGTCATACATATATTGAAATGCGGCGCCTTTCATGTAAATAGGAGTGTCATAGCTCACCGAAAGTATTGAACTCAAATGCTTATATCTTTTCTCCAAAAGCTTTTCAATAGCTAATGGATTTTTAGCAGGAAATCCGGCTGCCCGACGAAAACTCATTTCTGCTGCAACAGGATTTATAGCCAGCCAGCGATATAGCATTTGCCAGGCATATTTTTCACTTACAAAAGCATATTCATTGTTGCCGTTTTCTTCTCTTGCATAGGCAGAATTACAGACACTTATACAAAGTCTGGCCGCTATTAAGTAATATAGTACTTCCAATTCTTTTTCTTGAATGGGTAAAATTTCATGGTATGATTTTATAAGTATTGAAGCCCATTCTAATGGATCATCTTTATCATAGCACGAATAAGTGATAGCAATAGCCAATTCATTTATGAGAAACGTATGCGTCATATCACCAAAATCTATAATTCCTGAAACTTCTTCCTGCGCAACCAGGACGTTCCATTCATTAGCATCATTATAGATTATAGATGTTCTTAACTCATTAATAACAGGGCCCACATTTTCCTCAAATTGTTTAAAAAAATAATATACAATGTTCCTATCCTTTATGTCCGGAATATTTTCCAGGTATTTTTTGCTCATATTCAAGTACTGAATATCCCATTTTAAAAGCCTGGCTTGAAAGGTATAATTGTGAAACTGTTGTAGTTTTACATCTAATTCGGCAATAAATTTCCCGAAAGATTGGAACAGTTTTTTTGTGTGAGGCACGTCAACAAGAAACTTGCCATCCAAATAGGATAAAATTCTACAAATACATTTTTGCCCTTCAATATTTAATGTTAAGGTGTAGCTGCCATCTGGTAATTGAATAGGTTTTGGCGTATTATTTTGGCTCTCTTCTTGTAGAAATAAAAGAGCGTTGTTTTCAGCTTCTACCAAATCCAGCGTATGCTTTGTATAAAGGTAAGTTTTGAAAATATATCGCTCTGTTTCTGTTTCAACGAGATAATTGGTATTGTCTAAGCCACTAAGTTTTTCAATTCTGGTGGCATTAATTTTAAAATGTTCAAGTAAAATGGTCTTCATTGAAGCCATATGATGATTTAGAAATATGTTCCTGAAGTTCTGACTAATTGATACTAATTACAAAACACTAAACTAATAATTAAAATTGTTTCTAAAGAAGAACTGATTGAATGGACTAATCATCCTAAATGAGTTGTTCCATAATACATCGCACCCAGGAGTGGTGTTTTTTCATTTAAAATTACCTTTACAGGTATAAGTTGAAGCAAGGAGTTCATCCGGCCACACTGTACAAAGTTTTCATAAAAAACTTCCCTGTTTATCATTGCAAGTATTTTTGGAACAATCCCGCCTCCTAAATAAACCCCTCCTGTAGCCTTGGTTTTTAGGGCAAACTGGGCAGCTTCTATGGCCAGATAACGCACAAATAAATCCAGGGTCTCCGCACAAATGGGGTCGCTTTTTTCGTGGGCAACAGTGGTAATCACAGCTGCCGCATCACCTTGTTGTATTTTATCCTGAAGCCATTTGGGTGCCACGTTTCCCCTGAAGCCCCTCAAAAATTGATAAATACTATAAATGCCGGGGCCGGATACTACTCTTTCCCAACTCACATGTCCAAACTTTTGATGCAGGTATTTCCATAATTCCCAATCCAGATCGTTGCGAGGACTAAAATCGCAATGTCCCCCCTCAGTAGCAAATGGATGATACCGTGCGCCATCCCAATACAGTCCGGCCTCTCCAAGACCTGTGCCCGGCGAAATGATGACAGCGTTCCCGGGTATATTTGATCCTTCTTTTAGAATTTCAAAGTCCGTGTGCCGAAGCGCCGCCAGGCCATAGGCATTGGCCTCCATATCATTGATGAGAGTAACCGAATGAACCTGGAGTTCCCTGCTAATTTCTTCACTATCTATTTCCCACGGAAAATTTGTCCCTTTTACTTTGCCCCTGGTTACAGGGCCGGCTACGCCCAGGCAGATTCCATTTATGACAGGCAACTTATCCCTGTGAAACGAACGCACCATCTCCGTAAAAGCATTGTAATCCTTTGTACGATATGATTTCTCTTTCAATAATGTAATTTGTCTATTCTTGATTTCAAAAATTGCCAGGTTCGTTTTTGTTGCCCCTATGTCTGCCACTAAAATGACTCCTTCGTTGTAGGAGATTTTTCTATTTCCCAAAAAGGCCAATGGAATTTGGGAATCATGTATAAGGGGTAATGAAAAACTTTCTTGTTTTTTCATAATAGTGATCTTTTAAACAATGGCAATGATCTGGCCCCAAAAAATATGTACGATCATATAGCACTATTAAACACTATAATTTATGACCGCCTAAGACAGATATTGCCAACAAAGAATATAAATACAAATATCCACTGGTTACTAATGGTTTAAAATGATTTAAGTCATTAGGAATAAATAATACTTTAGTCGTGAAAGTGAAATCAATTAAATTGAAGAATGGGAAAAATTAAATGATGCTAAGGAACCCTTTAATTGAATGGAAAAATATTAAACCACCTGTGGTTCCTCATCCAATCGCATGGCTACAATTAATTTACCAATAAAATACCCAATAATAAATACGGCTGCAGATATGCCTACAATAATCAGCATTGCGCTCCATACCTCTGTAAGTGGTATGCTGTTAACAGGAATTTTTTCCAAGATCTTTAAGCTTCTGAAAATTCTAAATGGAAAACTAAAATAATTAATCAGAGCATCCTTGAATTCGCTAAACGTAAGAAACATATAGACATTGCTGGAAATTCCATAGGCTATAATACTCAAACCAAACCCAAACATTTTACTATATGTTTTTCTATACTCAAGTTTATGGGATTTTATTAATACATCATTATAAGTGGGCCCATTATTAGTTAAAGACCCGGTAAAATCTTCGTTGTTCCTGAATTTTTTCACATATTGCTTAGAATAGTGAATCCAGCATAAAATTAAGAACAGAGGAGTAACAACAACAATCAATGTAATACAAAAAAGCAGAAGTAACGTTACCAATTCACTAAGTCCATCATAATTGAAATAACGCTCAACTGGAGCCTCGTTAACTTGCAAAGCATAAAAGGTTTTTACTAAAAAGTTTATATAGTTAAGAACTAAGTGGTCCATTCAAAAGTAATATAGAATTAAAGTCAATTTTTGCTATACACCACATTCACAATACAAACTCAAACACATTCTGCAAAAAGTGAATTAGTCCAAATCAGGAGTATTATTTTAATGGTACCCTATTTTAGGAATTATTTGTCTCATAACCAAATGGAAAGTGACGGAATCCCTAATTTCCTGTCCCAATGGGTATATTTTTTTATCAAATATTCTTTTCTGTACATATTTGCCAAACTAAAAGTAAGGTCGATTTCCAAATCTACTTTAGGTAAAATCGTGACATGGAATCTTACAATTATTAATAATACTAAAGACACCTAAGATTTTCTATCTTAGGAGGATCGTTACTATAAAAAGTTTAAAATGTTTCATTTTGTAAAAATTTCCTCTAATATCAGGATAAAGATATTATCAATTTTAGCCTTGGGATTAGCCCTGACCGCGTATTCGCAGGAAATTAAATATGAAACCAAACAGAACATCCATTACTACAATGATACTATTAGCCAGGCTGATGATTACATAAATGAGCGTTGTGTTTTAGATATTTATTACCCGAAAAATGTAAAAGATTTTCCCACAATTGTATGGTTCCACGGAGGTGGATTAACCGGTGGTAACAAAGATATTCCTATTCAACTTATGGAAAAAGGAGTTTGTATAGTTGCTGTCAATTATCGTTTATATCCAAAAGTAAAGGCCCCTTTTTATATTGATGATGCCGCTTCTGCTGTTAGTTGGGTCTTTAAGAATGTAGCTGATTTGGGCGGCGACCCTTCACTGATATTTGTATCCGGTCACTCCGCTGGAGGTTATTTGGCCAGCATGATTGGGTTGGATAAGTCCTGGTTAAATAAATATGATATTGATGCAGATAGCATTGCCGGCCTGATCCCTTTTAGTGGCCACACTATTACACATTTTACCGTCAGGGAAGAAAGGGGTATACCCGGAACCCAACCCATAGTTGACAGTTTAGCTCCGCTTTATCACGTTCGTCCTGATGCGCCACCGTTATTGCTAATTACCGGTGACCGGGAACTGGAACTTTTAGGGAGGTATGAGGAAAATGCCTACCTGATGCGAATGATGAAAATTGCAGGTCATAAAGAGACCACACTCTATGAGTTAGATGGTTATGGCCATGGAATGACCGAACCAGCTTTTCCGTTATTGCTAAAAGAAGTTGAAAGAATTAAAGGAGAAAAAAATACTGATAAATGAAAATTGTCAAAACTATTGTTGTCCTTACTGTATTTGTAATGACATATCTATCTCATGCCCAAGAAATAAAGCCACCTGAGGTAAAAAAAATCATGGAACGGGTAGCCGATTGGCAGATAGCACATTTTACAGATTTATACAGTGGATATGAAGAACCGCATCACCCTTTGGACTGGACTAACGGTGCATTGTATGTTGGCATGATAAAATGGGCCGCAATAGCTGATGACGAAAAATATTACAACTGGCTTGCAGATATCGGGGAAAAATATGAGTGGAAATTGCACTTTCGCAAATACTTTGCTGATGACCATACCGTGGGTCAGATGTATCTGGAACTTTACCGCAAGTATCAGAACCCAAATATGATAGAACCAACTAAAGAGCAGTTCGATTATATAATGCTTCATCCGGCAAAAACTTCATTAAGGTGGAAGACCCCTTATCACCAGGACCGCTGGAATTGGTGCGATGCTTTGTTTATGGCACCTCCTGTTTGGGCAAAGCTTTACAAGATTACGGGAGAACAAAAATATCTCGATTTTATGATGGCTGAATACAAGACCACAACCGACTTTTTATTCGATAAAAAGGAGAACTTGTATTACCGGGACGAAAGCTATATGGGCAAATTGGACAATGGCACCAAAATATTTTGGTCACGTGGTAATGGCTGGGTATTTGCCGGACTCACCAACATTATGAATGAGTTGAATCCAGGGAGTACGGAATACAAGTATTTCTTAGGTCTTTATAAAAATATGGCAAAAAAACTGCTTGAAATTCAAACTCCGGCAGGTCATTGGTCAATGAGTTTATTGGGGCAAGAGTTTTATCCAACGCCTGAAACCAGTGGCTCATCTTTTTACATCTATGGGCTGGCTTGGGGTATAAATAAGGGAATTTTAGATAGAGAAACCTATGGCTTAGCAGTAAAAAAAGGATGGGAAGCTATGGTTAGCTATGTAACAAAAGAGGGAATGTTAGGTTACGTGCAGCCCATTGGAGCGGCTCCCGGTAAGGCCTGGGCAGATAAGACTGAAGTTTATGGAACCGGGGCGTTTTTAAGTGCCGGTTCAGAAGTATACAAAATGTATGGAGGAAAATAGAACGTATGATAGCCACAAAATAAAGTTTGACTCCGCTTAATAATTATCCCTAACTTTATAATTAAAAGAAACTTTAATTATGTCAAAAGGTAAAGACTCAAAGAAAAACGTCAAAAAAGAACCGCTCTTAACTGCCAAAGAAAAAAAAGAAGCTAAAAGAAATAAAAAAGCTAAGAGGGTCTAACTTTTATACTTTATTTCAGAGCATCGCAAGAGGAACTCAAAGTAGATTTACTGCAATGGGACGGGCTGATGCCATTATATCTTTAAATTCAATAAATAGCCTCTTTATAACCCTTATTAGAAAAAGATGGTGAATCAATTGGTTCTGTGATACATTCGCCGAGCTAAACATGACTAGTTTAGTGGAACGA
>CBDTVT010000128.1:0-8485 GCA_965364275.1 uncultured Eudoraea sp.
TAGCCGAATCTTCTTCAAATTCATGGGCAATGCCATTTTGCATCCCCTGGCCAAAACCCAATAAAATTACCAGTATAAAAATTCCGGAGGCCACAGATAGACCAGTAAGGAAAGTCCGTAATTTGTTTTTACGTATCGCGTCAAAAATTTCCTGCCATCTTTCGAGATCGAACATGGAGTTGGTTGATTAGTGATTGATGTTATAACTTCTAATAAATAAGACTTCCAGAAAACGGAATTGTTACAGTGGTAACCGTAAAATACTGTTAAAGTTGAACCTATAGTCTTATGACCTCATTTTCCTGTAAACAAAGTAAAAAAGTACCCCTAACAAAATGTAAGGTAGCGCCATTAAGTATACAATCCCATTATTAATTCCTTCAGCCATAGAATTGTCGTCCTGACTTTCCAGAACTGCCCTGCACATAGCGCATTGAGCTGTCAATAGCCCTGGCAGTACAAAGAATAAAATTACGAGTATAAGGCCTTTAATTTTCAAGCTACTATATTTCTATATTAAGGTATTAATAAAATACAAACTTTTAATAATCATAATATGGAGAAATCATTAAATAAACAATAACTCCGGTAACAGCCACATATATCCAGATAGGGAATGTAATTCTGGCAAGTTTACGGTGGCGTTCAAAATCTTTTAAGTATGCTCTGGCATAAGTCTTAAGGACAAGCGGTATAATAACAATGGATAAAATTATATGCGAAATAAGTATAAAAAAATAAAAATACTTAATTACACCCACGCCTCCATAAGATGTGGAATCTGCGGTCATATGATAAGCAATATACATGAGTAAGAAAAGTAAAGACAGGATAATACAAGCACTCATAATATTCTGATGCAAAATTCTTTTACCGTTCTTAATGGCCCAAACGGCATAAATAAGTAAGACTGCTGTAAGTCCATTAATAGCTGCGTAAATAGGAGGCAAATATCCTAAAGGTTCAGAATTTGGGATTTTAACACCAAATAAAACCGCTACCACCAAAGGAACCAAAATTGATATTATGGTAATTACCTTGTTAAACTTCCGCTCCTTTACTGTTTTGTTTAATTTATTCACTTAGAAGTTTTTTTATGTCTTCCTTTAAAATACTAATCTCTTGTTTTTCTCCCTCAGCATTTTCTCCCTGAGATTCGCTTATTGTTCCTCGGTAATAAATAATTGGGTTTCCAAAATCATCAGTTCTTGAGCGGAGAAATCCATTTTTATCAACTAGTGCAAATAAGCCAGAATGTTCAAATCCACCAGGGACTCCTGAATTTTCCGCAGCAAAAATATTAAAGCCAATATTTGCAAGGTCATAGATTTCCTGACGGTCCCCGGTCATTAGGTGCCAATCCATATCATTTATACCATATTTTTCAGCATACTCTTTCAGCACCCTTGGTGTATCATATTCTGGGTTAATTGTAAACGAGGCTACACCAAAATCATCAAAATCCCTGAATTCTTCCTGAATTTCAACCAGATTGGAATTCATAACAGGGCAAATTGAAGGACACGTTGTGAAGAAAAACTCAACTATATATACCTTTCCTTCGTAGTCTTTTTGAGAAATTAACAGGCTATCCTGATTTAGAAATGCAAAAGTTGGAACCTTTCTTTTCTCATTATTCAAATAAATAAAGCCAAGTGTTTCATTGTTGCCAGCAAGGTTCATACGATCATGTTGGGTGATGGTACCTGTCTTTATGCGCTCAATGATTTTGGGAATAAAAATGATCCCAAAAACCAGGATAACAAGTGATACCCAGACATAAGTGTATTTATTTCTCATTAATTCTTTCTATCTGCATTGTTCTTCTTAAGGGCCATACGGTACTCCGCTAAAATGATTTTGACGTCATCCTCCATTTTATTATTAAGTTCCGCAACAGAGGTGGCCTTAAAGCCATACTTAGTAACCTCCTCTTCATCGTCTGTTCTGCCCCTGAGGTTTTTCTTCTTGTCAATTATAAAAACATAATGGGTGCCTAAGTTTTCATCAAGACTAAGATTTGTCTTTAATGAATTGAAAACAGACCTGATTTCTTCATCTTCAACAAATATAAATTTCCAGTTCTTAATATCAACCAAATTACCAAGTTCTGCCTTTAATTCATCAACTTTGTCCTCAGTTCCGATAGGCATAATCATAACCATTTGGAAGTCATTAAACTCATAGAATGGCTTGTAAATTTTTTGATTCAGATTAAATGCATTGCCTTTTTTAAGTTCAACATTATTTCCCAAAAAACCCAAAACAGTAATCTTATCCTCTAAGGTAATTTTATCTATATTTTCAGGAATATCCAAAACCCCCTCGGTTAGTATAGGGAGTTTCCCAAAATTGTTTACCCCTGAGGCAAAAAATAAATAGGCAACCAGTGGCAAGATAAAAAGTACCACTAATACGAATGTCTTTTTCATTAGTCATTATTTAGACATTACAAAAATAAAAAAGACGGCTGTTATACCGTCTTTAAGTGCTGTTAATTCCTTGTTAGAAATTCCAAGTTACGTAGCCATCTTTAAAGACATTGTAAATATAATCTGCTTCGAACAATAGTATAAAAATAAGATAGGCTACCAAAAAAATTGGTGTCCATACGATAGCCCTTCGCAAGGAACTTTTCTCATCACGCAAATGCATAAAATCCCAGGCAATATAGTAAGCCTTAACCAGGGTTAGGATTATAAAAATCCAATTTAGAATTTTCATGCCCAAAAAAGTATTGGTCGCCAGAATATGTGGTTTCGAAATCCCCAGCGCTACTTCTACTCCGGTAACTATGGTCAGAAAGACCAATATACCCCATATTTTTTGAGTGTTGGATTTAAATTTTATTAGTCCTCTAAAAATCTCCAGCTTGTGTGCGTGTGCCATTCTAAATTGTGTTATATTAAATATGATAATCTTTTAATACTTCTTTGCTTCTTTTTTTAAACCAGGTAGAAAAAGGTGAAAACAAAAACCCAGACCAAATCTACAAAGTGCCAATAAAGTCCAACTTTTTCGACCATTTCATAATGACCTCTTCTCTCATAGGTGCCCAGGATAATATTAAAGAAAATTATAATATTGATAATTACACCCGAAAATACGTGGAAACCGTGAAATCCTGTAATAAAGAAAAAGAAATCAGCAAAAAGTCGACTTCCATATTCGTTCCTTATTAAATTGGCTCCTTCAACTACAAATTTTGCATCTTTAATTTTTGCCAATGATTCTTCTCTGGTCAAGAGTGTTTTTTCTCCTTCTGAATCTATGGTTTCCGTTCTGATAAGGATGTTAGGATTTGATTTTAATCCTTCCGTAACTTCATTAACGGTATAAGAGGGAAGCGCTTCACCCTGGTAAAACCAAACTCCATTTTGATTTTCGTGATCAACACGTTCAGAAGGCAATGTTTTGGAAAAATCTGATAACGCAGCTCTTTCACCAGAGTCTGCCTTTACAAATTGTAAAATTCTTCCACCTCTTGTTTCTATCGCACCATAATCCCCTTTTATGAATGTTGCCCATTCCCATGCCTGAGAGCCCACAAAGATGGCCCCTCCGATAATGGTAAGGAACATATAGATAATGGCCTTATTCTTCATCATCTTATGACCAGCATCAACTGCAAGTACCATAGTTACTGATGACATAATTAAGATAAATGTCATAAATGCAACATAGTACATTGGGAAATTTCCATGAAAAAATGGAACGTGAGTAAATACCTCATCGGCTATTGGCCAAGTTTCGATAAACTTAAATCTAGAAAAACCATAAGAGGCCAAAAATCCCGAAAATGTCAAAGCATCGGAAACTATAAAGAACCACATCATTAGCTTTCCATAACTTGCTCCTAAAGGTCGGTTTCCACCCCCCCAAACCTTTTCTTCTGTACTTGTTGCTACCGTAGAATCCATAAACAAATATATCGTGTTATAAGAATAATGACAAATTTACATTTTTTTCAATACTAGAAAAGCCCAATTACAATACAAATCAAATTTTGTATTCATTTATTATCTAAAGAAATAAAAAAACAGTATAAGATAGACCCATAAAAGATCTAAAAAATGCCAAAAAGTTACCCCCAGTTCAACTCCCAACATGTTCGTGTCGGAGTATTTATTCTTAATGTTATTGTACAATACTACCAAAAGTGAAATAAGTCCTGCAATGACATGAACAATGTGCACAGCTGCAATTAGAAAAATGTAGGACATTGTAATATTGCTGGTAGGACCTGTAAAATAGTAACCTTGGTTAATGAGTTGTGAAAATCCAGAGAACTGAATAAAAATAAATACAATGCCGAGTAGCAGTGTAAGCAGCAACCATTTGGTGCCCAGGCTGCTCTTATTTGCTTTAATCGCTTTACTTGCCAGGATGTAAGTACCACTACTAAGTATGATAATTACAGTACTATATAAAAAAGCTGATGGGAGTTCAAAGTCTTTAAGCCAATCCGCACGAGAACTACTAACGATATAGGCGCTGGTCCATCCTGCAAATCCCATAAGCAGACTCGCTATTCCAAACCACAGCATCATTTTCTTTGCCCTGACATTCTTTTCTTTACTTGTCCCTTGTGTAAGATCCATATGAATTATAAAAATTTATCAATAACATAAACCAACTGCATAAGAGTAATATAGCTTACACTTATTAACATGAGTTTCCTGGCCGATTTATTATCTCTTTTTTCAAATAATCTAAAGCCAAAAAACAACATTACCAATCCCATTATAAGGATTATTATAGCAGCCGGAATAGATAAATGCAATCTCCCGGTTATTCCAAAAACTGGAATTACGGAGATGATTATCATCCAAATTGTATACATTATTATCTGAATTGCGGTACCCTTATCCTTTTTCCCGGTAGGTAACAATTTAAACCCTCCTTTTTGATAATCTTCATCCAGCATCCAGGCTAACGCCCAAAAGTGAGGGAATTGCCAGAAAAATTGGATCATGAAAAGTGTTCCCGGTTCTATTCCGAAGTTATTCGTGGCAGCAACCCAGCCCAGCATAAATGGAATTGCTCCAGGAATTGCACCAACAAAAACTGACAAAGGTGTTTTTGTTTTTAAAGGTGTATAAACACTAGTGTAAATGAATATTGATATGGCCCCAAACATTGCCGTTTTAGGGTTGAGTATATATAGGCTGACCACGCCCAAAATTGTCATCAGTATCGCCAGGGTCATGGCTTTATTAGTAGACATCCTACCTGCCGGAATAGGCCTGTTCCTTGTTCTATTCATCAAAGCATCGAGGTCTTTTTCAATAACCTGATTAAAAGCATTTGACGCACCTACCATGCAGTAACCTCCAAATGCCAACAGAAGAAGTGATAAAGGGTTTACCTCATAGGCCCCTAAAAGATAGCCAGCTAGTGATGAAAAGACAACGCTAAGTGCGAGTCTCGATTTGGTAATCTCCTTAAAATCAGCAAAAGTCAATACGCTTTTTGTATTGTTTGCCGTTCCAACAGCCGTCTTCATTTGAAATCCTTAATGTATAGAAAGCGAAGTAATATGTTCGCTTTTATGAGGTGGCAAAGATAAGACCCATTGCATATACCTGCAACGAAATATGTTTGTTTATATTATCTTTAAAGTCCTCACTAATAAATATATAAATCTATGTCCTTTTATAAAACTAAAGTTAAGCTTCTGATCTTCATTTCATCATTTTGCATTTCCTTGTTATCTGCACAAGAAAAGGAAGTAGTTATTACGATTGATAAACTTTCAGACGACGTTTATATGCTAACAGGGCAAGGTGGTAATATAGGTATCTACATAGGCCAGAAGAATGTCTTTATGATTGATGACCAATTTGATCGTTTGAGCAATAAAATAAAGGCTGCAATTGAATCGCTTACTAATAAGCCCATTGCATTTCTATTTAATACACATATGCACGGCGACCATACCGGAGGTAATGCAAGTTTTAACACAGACCTTACCACTCTGGTGGCGCATGACAATGTGCGAAAACGAGTTATGACCGGTCAGCAAAAAAAATTAGAGGATAAAAAGATTACCAAAGAGTATTACAATAAAATGCTGCCGGAAGTTACCTTTTCGGAGGACATAACCTTTTATGACGAAGATGAAACTATCATGGCATTTCATGCTCATAATGCCCACACAGATGGCGATGCTATGGTCTATTTTGTTAATAATGACGTTATACACATGGGAGATACTTATTTTTCCGGAAGGTATCCCTATATTGATCTGAATAGTGGTGGTAGTTTACAGGGTTTTATTGATGCTCATAAAAAAGTACTAATGGTAATAGGTGATGAGACAAAAATAATTCCGGGTCATGGAAGGCCTTCTACAAAAAAAGAGCTCGAAATTTATGTCGCCATGTTAGAAGATTTAAAGACAACTATTCTGGCCGCTATTGAGGCTGGAAAAAGCCTTGAAGAAGTAAAAACCGAAACCAGCATTAGTGCGGCTTATGACAGCACTCATGGCAATGGCTTTATTAAACCAGAAGTCATGCGGGAAACTTTCTATAAAAGTTTAAAAGGCGAATAATTAAAACAGAAAAAAACCCTGCCATTTTCTGGTCAGGGTTTAAATATATTTCTAAATTTTCTCGTTATTGTAGTTTAAAGGTAATTGGAATACTAAAAGGTACCCTAACCGCTCTTCCTCTCTGCTTACCAGGAGTCATTCTGGGAAGTTTTTCTATAATTCGCAGTGCTTCTTTCTCCAGGTTCTTATCCGGACCTCTGTATCTAATATTTCCTATGCTTCCATCTTTCTGAATTGTAAACATAACATTTACCCTACCCTGAACGCCCATTTCCTGAGCAATTTCCGGATAACGGAAGTTTTTACGAATATGCTTTTGCATCATTTCATTAAAACATGCTCTTTTATCGCTGGCTC
This sequence comes from uncultured Eudoraea sp., assembly GCA_965364275.1. GTDB lineage: Bacteria > Bacteroidota > Bacteroidia > Flavobacteriales > Flavobacteriaceae > Eudoraea. The sequence goes on from CBDTVT010000128.1 coordinate 6,914, forward strand.
CCTCACAACCAGGAAATATTGGCACATCTTCAATTACTGCAAAAGGAACATCCACGTCTTCTTCCATTTCATCAACATCAACATCCTCAACTTCTATAACCTCTTCATCCTGGCTCGTCTCCGTTGATTCAATAACAGTTTCTTCTACTTCTGCTTCATCCTCTACAACTTCAATTACTTCAGGAGCAGATGGTGGCGGAGGTGGCGGAGGTGTTTTAATCTGTTCTGTCATGGGAACTTCCTCATCAATACTATCCTCAACATTCAAAGAAATGTCATATTCACTAGATTTATCGTAAGTTTTCCATTCAAATGCACCCCATACAATTAACATTACAACGGCCAATCCTAAAACAAAATATAGTCCGCTATTATTTCTTAAATCGGCTTTTGGATTCTTCTTTAGTTCCATCTTCTAAAATTTTAATATTCGCTAATTTAACTATTAATTTGATTAAAAAGCAATTAATCTTTCCATTTTAACTGCGTTTTACCCGAAAAAAGTATAATTATTAAGCCCGCTCCAAAAAAAGCACCAAGGCTATTAGCAAGGACATCATATAATTCTCCACTTCTGTTCTGGGTAAATGTATCCTGAACTACTTCAATAACTATACCATAAATTATAACGATTAAGGTAGCAAATATAATAGATCTGGATAAGTTTAGATATCCTTTAGTCTGTTCTCTAATCAACAGTACTCCCAGGATAGCAGCGACAAAATAGAAAAAGAAATGAACCAATTTATCAAGGTGAGGGATGTTTATTCCCCCAGTGTCTATGTCTTCAAATGAGGATAGGCTAAGTACAGTAATAATTACAATCCAGCAGATAAAGCCAATAGTAAAACCATAACGTTTAAACACCAATAAGTTCCTTATAATCTGCTTCACTCATAAGACTGTCTATCTCCGAAGCATCATTTATCTTTACTTTAATCATCCAGCCATCACCATAGGGATCTGTATTTACTTTCTCAGGTTCATCCAACAACAATTCGTTTAATTCTATGATCTCACCGCTTAGTGGCAGAATAAGATCAGAAACAGTCTTTACGGCCTCGACAGAACCAAAAATCTCATCCTTTTCTAAAGTTTCATCAAGTGTTTCTACCTCAACGTAAACTATATCACCAAGTTCCCCCTGTGCAAAATCTGTAATGCCAACGGTAGCGATATCGCTATCAATCCTTATCCATTCGTGATCTTTGGTGTACTTCAATTCGGATGGTATATTCATTTTATTTCGTTTTGCTTTGCCCGCAAATGTAGTAGATAATCTGTTGATTTTCAAAAAAAACAGGCAGGATAAAGGACTAATTCCTATAATGCGCGGATATCATATGAAAACAATATCCAAAAAAATATTGTTTTGACTCCTCTTCTAATAAATGTACAAAATGTCTTTAGTTACCAAAATTATATCGAATTGTAAACCCGGTATTGATTGTTGTTTGAGGAAATGCCGTAGAAACAGCGAACTGCGAGAATGAATAATCAAAAAAGAATAAAGCGTTCAGGTTTTTACTTAGGGCATAGTCTGCTGTAAACTTAGTGGACAATAAATTCTGC
>CBDTVT010000129.1:0-8431 GCA_965364275.1 uncultured Eudoraea sp.
TCCAGGGTCTGCAAATTATAAAGCGTTAATTCATAATCAGACGTCGAATTCCCACTTAGAATAATCAACTCCCCATCTTTATTGATCAAAATGCTTGGGACCGATTTTCCAAAATCAAAGGTTCTTATTATATTATTACTATCCGTATCTAAGACAGAAAGTTTATAGTTGGACTGCTGATCTAGAAAAGTAATTAACAGCCGATTACCATAATAAAGTGGTTCAAATACATCATTTACGTTAAATTCCACAATTAAATCTATCTCCTGATCAGTAGTTAGATTAATAGTCCTAACACCATAATTTGTCGACCCTTCAGGGCTGAAAAATCCCAGAAAAAGTTTATTTTCCGAATTAGCTCCCCAGGTAACTGATCTTTCATTAGATAAGGTATAAAACTCGTTTTGAAAAGTGCTCTCCCCAGTTACATAATTTCTTTGTACTGCAGAAAAACTGCCAGCTGCAAAACTGAAAAAAGTAAGAAGGTCAGATACCTGTCTCAAAGTAAGGTACTCTCTGTTAATATTGCTTTCTGCCGTTAAATTGAATAACTCTCCTTCATCAAGAGTTCCATCGTAGTTAAACTGAAAAACGCTTTGAAAATTCTCCCCTATTACCGTATAATTGGGCATTTGAACTTCAGAAATCATATCGGGTTGGTTGTCGTCATTGGTACAACCCAGAAAAAGTGTACCAATAATACAGAGGTAGAGAACCCACGGGAACCTATAAAATTTCATGCAGCTTTTTTTTTTAAAGATACATAATATCTTGTAGGAGGAGGGTGATAGTAAAAGTAAGTTGACCATTTGCAGTTCCAAATTGGCAATCAAATTAATGGCCAATAGGATTTACAGTCAGGATTGGAGTTGCCGTTAAAATTAATTATTAGAAACTGTGTTATCTGTCTTGATATCTTGAGAAGCATCTAAAACATTCTCTTCCCCCGGTGTAATAATATCCAAATCTCCTTCATTATCTGAATCGTCATTAGTGCAGGAGATAACAAAACAAAGAGAAAAAACAAAAGCCAGTGAGAGCAACTTTTTAGTCACATTTATATAGAATTTCGGTTTCATATCAACAATAATTTGTAAGACTATTAAGGGATATTAAAACGTTTTTTTACTCTTTTTATTGAATGTTGGGATTGTAATTCGATAAACTGCAGCCTTTTTGCAATAACAACTCCTATCTTGGATTTAACTACTAAGTAAGGAAGGAGTAAGGGTTCTGAATATTGTTGTTATCTTTAGTTGAATTGACCCAAAGATCAAAAACTTAAGATAAGGGTGTATTCAATTTGAAAATGAAGTTTATTTAATAGTTATTTGGGATGATACAGAAACTAAATCTTGAACATATTCTTTTTTTAGACATCGAAACTGTTCCTGAAGTAGCACAATATGCTCAATTAGATGATTACAAGAAAGAGTTATGGGAACATAAATCACAGTATCAACGCAAAGATGAGTGGACTGCTGAAGAATTTTATGACAGGGCAGGGATTTGGGCAGAATTTGGTAAAATAATATGTATCTCAGTAGGGTATTTTTCATTTAAAGATGGTGTTCGTAATTTCAGGGTTACTACATTTCAGGGTGATGAGGAAAAGATACTAAAAGACTTTATAAGATTGCTTAACGAACATTTTAGCCGTCCAAAAAACCTTCTTTGCGCACATAATGGTAAGGAATTTGATTTTCCATATATAGCGCGCAGAATAATTATTAAAGGAATGTCACTCCCATATAAGTTAGACCTTTTTGGTAAAAAACCCTGGGAAGTGCCTCATTTAGATACACTGGAGCTATGGAAATTTGGAGATTTCAAGCATTACACCTCCTTAAAACTTATGGCCAATGTTCTCGGTATTCCCTCTCCCAAAGAAGATATTGATGGTAGTATGGTCAGAGATGTTTATTATGAAGAAGGCGATTTGGACCGTATTATAGCTTATTGTGAATTAGATGTTATCACTTTAGCACAAGTCTTCCTAAGGCTGCGTAATGAGCCGTTGTTGCAGGAGGACCAAATTATTCATATTTAGAATTCTCTTTTAAATATCCCCAATCTGTATTAATTGAATTTTAATTGAATATATACAGGGAAATGGTCACTATATCCCCCTTTATACTTTTGACCTACATATGTTCTAAAAGGGTTTCCAGCATATTTGCCATCCCATTCTTTAAGCTGATGGTCGTCAAAAATATTGGCATGCGCAAAACTATGCGTGCCTTTTTCATAATTGAAAAAGCTATGAGAGACCAGAATCTGATCAAAAAGTGACCAGCTTCTTCTGTAGTTTGCGCTACCTCTTTCGGGAGTCAATAGTTTTTCCATGGGATTGTATAATGATTTAGCATCTACCAAAGTCTGAACACTCTGGTCATCAGGACCATCGTTAAAATCGCCCATAACAATATAATTTGGATTTGAATAATTTTTTTCAATTCCAGTCATATAATCTCTAATGGTCTCGGCAGCTTTAATTCTTTTGTAATCTGTTTCTACATCTCCATTTCTGCGTGATGGCCAGTGATTAACAAAAACATGAATTTCCTCTCCATTTAAAACACCGTGAATATAAAGTATGTCTCTGGTTGTGTCTCTTTCACCTTCAGGATTGAAAATCAGCAAAGGAATAGGTGTCGAATGTAAAACACTAAAATTCGATTTGAGAAATAACAAAGCGGTATCTATTCCTCTCTCATCCGGAGAATCATAATGAACGTAATCGTAATCCTCATTTTTTAAACCCCCGGTGGAAATCAGGTCCTTAATTACCTCCTCGTTCTCAACCTCTGCTATACCCACGAGCACTGGTGGTTTGTTAGTCGATTTAACGCCTATTCTGGAAATGGTATTGGCAAGTTTATGTAACTTCTTTTTATACCTCCTTTTGGTCCATTTTTTCTTTCCCTTTGGGGTAAAATCTATATCAAGTGTATTTTGATCATCTCCTACATCAAAAAGATTCTCCAGGTTATAGAAGACAATAGTATGAACGCTTTTGAGTTTATTTTTTTTCAGAAATGAAAAAATCATGAATTTTTATTTGGTTTTTAAAATTACGAAAATCACTTGGTTCCAATTACTTAGATTTGCACTATAATTTATCAGATGTTAGAGAAGCAGAATATAGAATATGAAAAAGCAATCCTGGTGGGTGTTATTAACAAACAGCAGAATGAAAAGAAAGTACAGGAATATCTTGATGAACTGGAATTTCTTACTTATACAGCTGGCGGCGAAGTATTGAAACGTTTTGTGCAGCGAATGGATTTACCCAACCCAAAAACATATATTGGTAGTGGTAAAATTCTGGAAATAGAGGCATATGTAGATGAAAACGAAATAGGGTCTGTCATATTTGATGATGAACTTTCGGCTGCTCAGCAGCGCAATATTGAGAAGATACTGCGTTGTAAAATACTAGACAGAACAGGACTAATACTGGATATATTTGCTCAAAGAGCCAAAACCAGTTATGCCCGTACACAAGTAGAGCTTGCACAATATGAATATTTATTACCCCGGCTGACCGGCTTATGGACGCATCTTGAAAGGCAAAGAGGAGGTATTGGAATGAGAGGTCCTGGAGAAACCGAAATTGAAACAGACCGTCGGATAGTCAGAGATAGAATAGCGCTACTAAAAAAGAAATTAACCAAAATTGACCGCCAAATGGGTGTCCAACGCGGAAACCGTGGAGCCATGGTACGTGTAGCATTAGTAGGATATACCAATGTAGGCAAATCAACACTTATGAACGTCATTAGCAAAAGTAAGGTTTTTGCTGAAGACAAATTGTTTGCGACACTAGACACAACTGTTAGAAAAGTGGTGCTTGGTAATTTACCTTTTTTACTAAGCGATACCGTTGGGTTTATACGCAAACTGCCTACACAATTAGTAGAGAGTTTTAAAAGCACCTTAGACGAGGTTAGAGAAGCAGATCTATTGCTTCACATTGTAGATATTTCACATCCAAATTTTGAAGATCATATTAATTCTGTGAATCAGATATTGAACGAGATTGGCTCTTCTGATAAGAAAACAATAATGGTCTTTAACAAAATTGATCTTTATGAGCAGGAAATTTTGGAAGAAGATGATCTGGTTACCGAAAGGAGTTCAAAACACTTTACGATTGAAGAATGGAAACATACCTGGATGCAACAATTGGGTGAAAATGCAATCTTTATTTCTGCTCTGAAAAAGGAGAATCTTAAGGAGTTCCGTAAAAAAGTATATGATGCTGTAAGGGAAATTCATATTTCTCGATTCCCCTATAATAATTTCCTCTATCCTGAACACCTGGATGAATATTAATTAATTTATGCCTTTTTGGATTAGTATATAGAATTTATTGTTCTAGTCCGACTCCGCAAATGAATAATGAATGTGTTATTTAACCGACAATTTTTACACTTCATGTTTTTCACAACATTATAACTCCACTTCACAACAATAATTTAGAGATTCAAAAGAACCGAACTACATTTACATTGTAATTAAGTGTTAGTGTTTAACCCCAAATCAAAGCATAACTTAATTTAAGTGTTATTCTTCCCGATGTTAATCGGGATGATCGAAACCCAAATCGGCACTTAACCAAAGTATTAGATTAACAAACCAAGTTTTACAAACCTACTTTTCTAACAAAGCCCCGACGGAAACGCCGGGGTTTTTTTGTTTATTAAAAGTTTGAGATATAATTTCCTGGAAATAACAGTCAAAAACTTTCGCCTATATACCCTAAAAGTTTAAATAATTAATGCCGCAAGATTGATTCATTAAAAGTATAATATGCATTTCACCGAAGTAAATAAACCACTCATATTTTTCACAACATTCAGAGATAGATTCACAACATATTTTATGATCAAAAGTTTGTTCAACATATCTTTACGTAGTAATTAAGTGATAGTGTTCAACCCCAAATCTAACCCTGAACTTAATTTAAAGTGTTCGATTCCCCAAATCGTCTCTTAACCATAATAACAATTAATAAACCAAATTTTACCAACCTACTTTACTAAAAAACCCCGGCAGATTTGCCGGGGTTTTTTAGTTATGAATATTCAGACCGTGCTAAAACTTATAGCTTAACCCTAATGTATAATAGGTTTGAAGTTTGTTGTCAATATTATCAAAAGTAGCAGTTGGGTCTCCCAAAGTAGTAAGGGCATAGTTAAGAGCCTCCTGCTTATTATCCCTCAGGCCAAAATCAAATCCAATTCCTATCATTTTCCATAAGGTATAACTGAAGGAATTAGTCCAGGTCCAGTTATTCAAATCAGAGCTCTTGTAACTTGCAAATAAAGACAGGTTTGTTTTAAAGTTGATTGCTCCTAGGTCTTTACTGTAATCAGCAACGATCTTTGCTCCTAAAGAGGACTCGAAAATTGCGTCTCCACTGCTAAACACAAAGTTGTAGTTCAATGGATGGATCACTACAAAAAGATCTTTAACAGGAGTCCAGGTAGCACCCACACCAAGATCCAGATAGCCCGGATCGTTAAAGTTACTTAAAATGGTTGTTCTGTATTCCACAAGGCCCGAGATAGCAAATTTTTCGCTTAGTTTTCGTCCATATAATGATGAAATATTAAATACATCTGTCGCCTGCCTAAAGCCATCTTGATCATCAGGATCGTCCTTATCATCAAATTTTACCCAATTAAGATTTAGAGTGAGGGCATTCCTCCAGAAGTATTTACTTTCATCCCTATTGGCAAAACCATTAACAGTAAAACCTATTGTTCCTGCGGAGTTATTAGCGGTCTCTTGAGCATACCAATTATTAAACCCGGAAAAACTTCCTCCAATTGTTCCAAATGCCCCAACTTTCCACCCCGGTAAGGCATCTATCTGAGCCTGGATCGCATCTGCCCTCCCCTGAATGGCAGCTATAGAATCATTTTTACTTCCCTTTGCTGCGTTTAATTCTTCTTTGGTCTGTGCAAAGGAATTAAAGGTGCTACCAACAAGAGCCAGTATTAATAAAATTCTTTTCATGATGTCTAGTGTTTTTGTTAAAAAGGCAAATGTAAGGATTGTTGGGAATATTTAACAAAAATGACTTCTATTTCCTTTTAAATAAAGGCACGGAAGAACAGGCTTCTCCATACATGATACTTTTAGCCACTGTTTGAAGTTTAATAGTAGCCCATAGATAGGCGTTTGGTGGTATAGGTTTATGGCTACAGCCCTTAATTATTACAGGTTTATCTTTAAAGCCGGAGACTTCAAGATTTTCAATTATTGATTGAAAAATGGTTGTTTCCAAATCTTCCAAAGAGCCTAAAACCACTTTCTTTGCATAGGGTTGCAATGTTGTGGAGATAAGCATAAAAGCCCATCCTGGGACTATGGCATCTGAAGAGCAGTTAAGAGCCACATAGGCATCATTATATTGTTCCCAATTATGCAAAGCTACTTGGTTCCTAAATTCCTTCTCTTTAAGTATAAGATCCTCGAAAAGCCACTCTTTGATATCTAGTTGTAACCTGGTCCCTTCAGGATAGTATTCTTCCAAATCGAAGGTCACTATTTTACTTTGGGCTACACGATTTACTATTTCAGACATTTTCTTTACAATTGTTATTCTCCCCTATAATTATCTATATCAAAATCAATACCTCCTTTATCTGCGGCGGGCATGATCAAAGCCAATATAGGATATACAAAAATCCCTAATCCAAATAAAGTAAGCACTAGCCAGGAAATTCTTACTGTTTGTTTGGGCCATCCAATAAATTCAGCAATACCTCCACAAACACCTAGTACAACTTTATCGTTAGATTTAGTGAGTCTTTTGTTTCGCATACTTATTAGTAATAACTAATTTTAAGTTGTTACAACATCCCCAGCTCTAGCTTCGCCTCCTCACTCATTAACTCCTGTGTCCAGGGAGGATCAAAGGTAATTTCAACTTCCGCATCTTTAACAAGATCCAGAGATTTTACCTTTTCTTCAACCTCAACTGGTAAAGTTTCGGCCACAGGGCAGTTAGGTGAAGTAAGCGTCATCAATATTTTTACATCCTTGTCTTCATTAACAAAAACATCATAGATTAATCCCAATTCATAAATATCCACAGGAATCTCGGGATCATAAATTGTCTTGAGAACGGTCACTATTTTCTCGCCAAGTTCTTTCGTATTTACGGCTGCTTCACTCATATCTCTCGGATTAATTATTTAATTCAATTGTGTTTGGTATGCGATGGCATACAATTTCAATTGCTTTATCATACTTACCAACCCATTCGCCCGGGTTGGAGATAAATGATCTTTAAGGCCTATTTCATCTATAAAATCTGTATTTGCCTCTATAATGTCTATCGGTTTTTGATTGCTAAAGGCTCTAATTAAAATGGCAATAATACCTTTGGTAATAATAGCATCACTATCGGCTGTAAAAACCAGTTTGTCCTCCTCCAATTCTGCATGCACCCAAACCTTACTCTGGCAACCCTTAATTATATTGTCTTCTGTTTTATACTGCTCTTCAATCATGGGAAGTGATTTCCCCAATTCTATCATATATTCATACCGCTGCATCCAGTCATCAAACATGGAAAATTCTTCTACAATTTCGTTCTGAATTTCTTCAATTTTCATAAAACGGTTTTCAGCTAAAATACAATAAGTATTAGTGGTTTTCAATAGTTTGGGAAAATGATAACAAGCATTGTTTAGCTTAGCATTTGTTTCGCTTTCTTTACTCCTTCTACAAGAATATCTACTTCATTTTTGGTATTATAAAAGCTAAAACTCGCCCTTACCGTTCCGGGTACTTTAAAGAAATCCATGACGGGTTGCGCACAATGATGCCCGGTTCTTACCTCAATTCCTAATTTATCCAGAATCGTACCTATGTCATAGGGATGAATGCCTTCTACATTAAAGGAAATGACTGATGTTTTATGCTCAGAAGTTCCGTAAATTTTTAGTCCTTTGATAGATGTAAGTTCCTTAGTAGCATATTCCAGGAGCTCTTTTTCATAACTGGCGATTGCCTCGTAACCTAAAGAATTCATGTAATCCAGTGCTGCTCCAAAAGCTATTCCACCACATATATTTGGCGTCCCGGCTTCAAACTTGTGAGGCAAATCGGCATAAGTTGTTTTTTCAAAGGTAACCTCTGCTATCATCTCTCCTCCACCCTGATATGGTGGTAATTTCGTTAGCCATTCTTCCTTCCCATACAAAATACCTACCCCAGTTGGCCCACAAATCTTATGTGCAGAAACTGTGTAAAAGTCAACATTCAACTTTTGAACATCTATTTTAATATGGGGTGCCGCCTGAGCGCCGTCAATCAGCACGGCTGCTCCGACTTCATGTGCTAATGAAATAATTTGTTCTATTGGGTTTATAGTGCCCAACGCATTGGATACGTGATTACAAACTACCAA
>CBDTVT010000130.1:0-8358 GCA_965364275.1 uncultured Eudoraea sp.
TGCAATAAGTCCCGATGCCAGTAGGGGTTACAATAAGCTTGAATATAAAGAAACCAAAACAGAATATTTAATAATTACTTCTAAGATTATTGTTCTGGTTGATAAAAAAACCATGCGAACCCAGATTTCAGATTTGGAAGGGAATATCATAAATGAGGATGAACTTGGTTTTCATTGGGAAGAGAATTACGAATTTGGGGGTAATTCGGTAAAGATGAGTAAAATCACTCAATCTGCTGAAAGCTTTTATGGCATGGGGGATAAAGCTACACACTCTAACCTCAAAGGTAAAAGGGTAAGAAATTGGGTTACAGATTCATATGCATACACTAAAGATCAGGATCCGTTGTATAAGGCAATTCCCTTTTATGTTGGACTTCACAATAATATTGCCTACGGGATATTTTTTGACAATACCTTCGAAACTCATTTCGATTTTGCTCATGAAAGAAGAAATATAACCAGTTTTTGGGCAGACGGTGGAGAAATGAATTACTACTTTTTTTATGGCCCTCAGATGTCAAAAGTGGTAAGAGCATATACAGATTTAACCGGCACGCCGGAAATTCCCCCACTTTGGGCATTGGGCTTTCATCAATCTAAATGGAGTTATTTTCCGGAGAGCAATGTTAAGAAAATTGCCGCGAAATTCAGATCCCTTAAAATTCCCTGTGATGCTATCTATCTGGATATAGATTATATGGATGGATTTCGTTGTTTTACCTGGGATAAGAAAAAATTTCCTGATCCTAAGGCCATGATACAGGATTTATATAAAGACGGCTTTAAAACTGTGGTCATGATAGATCCGGGAATAAAGGTAGATAAGGATTATTGGGTTTATGAGGAAGCCTTGAAGAATGATTATTTCTGTAAAAGAGGAGATGGCCCCTTAATGCGTGGTAAAGTTTGGCCGGGAGAATGTAGTTTTCCCGATTTTACGAATCCAAAGGTTAGAAAATGGTGGGCAGGACTCTATAAAGAACTAATGGCAGAAACGGGGGTCCATGCCGTATGGAATGATATGAATGAACCTGCCATAATGGAAGTTCCATCTAAAACAGCTCCTTTAGATACCAGACACGATTTTGATGGTCATCGCTGTAGTCATAGAAAGGCTCATAATATTTATGGCACTCAAATGGTAAGGGCGACTTATGAAGGAGTAAAAAAATACGTTTACCCCAAACGTCCTTTTGTTATAACGAGGGCTGCATATGCCGGGGCACAGCGTTTTAGCTCTACCTGGACCGGTGATAATGTTGCTACCTGGGAACATTTGTGGATTGCCAATGTACAGGTTCAAAGAATGTGTATGAGTGGTATGTCCTTTGTTGGTTCAGACATAGGAGGATTTGCAGAACAACCCAACGGAGAACTTTTTGCGAGATGGATACAATTGGGTGTCTTTCATCCCTTTTTCCGAGTGCATTCAAGTGGAGACCACGGGGATCAGGAACCCTGGTCATTTGATAAGGAAGTGACTAATATAGTAAGGAAGTTTATTGAATTAAGGTACCAACTTCTTCCTTATCTGTATACTATGTTTTGGAAATATTCTAAGGAAAACATACCTATGCTTAAACCCTTGGTATATTATGATCAGGAAGATTTGCAAACTCACTTTAGAACTGATGAGTTTATATTTGGGGATCAAATATTAGTTTGTCCAATACAGGAACCCAACGCAATGGGAAGAAGAATGTATATTCCTAAAGGAAAATGGCATAATTTTTGGACTGGTGAGGTTGTAGAAGGAGGAATGGAGAAATGGGTTGCCGCGGATATTGATAAGATTCCAATTTTTATAAAAGAAGGAGCAATAATTCCCAAATACCCTGTCCAGCAGTATGTTGGTGAAAAAGTTATAGAAGAATTAATCCTGGATGTATACTTTAAGTATGGTATTGAAAATTCCTCAGTTTATGAGGATGAACAGGATGGCTATGATTACACGAAAGGAAATTATAGCTTAAGGAATTTTAAATTGAATGGTAAGAAAAATGAATTGATAATCCAGCAGTTTAAAAATGGGGCTTTTATTACTTCATACAACTCATTTAAAATTAATCTGATTGATTTACCATTTAATATTAAAGAGATAGAGATAGATAATGAAATAGTCCCGATTAAAAAATTAAAGCCAAATGGTAATAATACAATACATGTAACAAAAGAATTTACAGTATTGCACATAATAGGGAAATAAATATTTTGTATTTTAATACTTGATAATCAATAAAATGAACACTAAAAAGTTTTTACTGGTATCCATATTATTACTGGGGATTGCCTCTTGTAAGGTAAATCCATTTACAGGGCAAAAAGTATTGAACTTCTATCCCAACAGTCAGATTTTCCCAATGGCATTTGCACAATACGATGAATTTATTGGTCAAAATGATGTCTTAGAAAACAATACGGAGGCAAAGATGATTACAAGGGTAGGGCAGCGAATTTCCTCTGCCGCTGAAAGATGGTTGTCTGCCAATGGATATCCCGGTTACCTAAAAGATTACCGCTGGGAATACAATTTGGTAAAAGATACTCTTATTAATGCCTGGTGCATGCCTGGGGGTAAGATTGTTTTTTATACCGGTATTTTGCCTATTTGCCAAGGAGAAACGGGCGTTGCGGTGGTTATGGGTCATGAAGTGGCACATGCCTTGGCAGATCATGGGGCACAGCGTATGAGTGCGGGCACCTTACAACAACTTGGAGCTGTAGCAGGAAATATTGCGATTCAGGACCAAAAATCAAGAAATATGTTTAACCAGGCCTACGGTATTGGTTCTACGGTTGGACTTATGCTACCTTTTAGCCGTAGTCATGAAACAGAGGCTGATAGAATAGGACTTCAGATTATGGCCATTGCCGGCTATAATCCGGTTGAGGCTGCTGAACTGTGGAAGCGTATGAAGGCAAATGCAGGAGGTAATGCACCACCGGAATTTTTAAGTACCCACCCTTCTAATGAGACCAGGATTGCGAATTTAACGCAGTGGGCTCCTTTGGCAAAACAGGAAGCACAGAAGTTTGGTGTAACTTCATTTCAATAAGCTAAACTCAAATCAAGATTCCTCTAATAGTTGTATATTCGAAGCTGTTCATATAGAGCAGCTTTTTTTATAAATGGCCAGAACTTTTGCAATAAAAGGAAGTAAGAAACTATTAAATGCCTGGGCATTTTATGATTGGGCTAATTCTGTTTATAGCCTGGTAATTGCTTCCGCCATATTTCCAATTTTTTATGGCGCTCTTTTCCGAGTTGCAGATATTGAGAAAGTATCAGTATTTGGAGGTGAAATTGCCAGAGCTCCATTAATAAGTTATCTTACATCAGCTGCTTTTTTATTCATTGCTTTAATCACACCACTCATATCAGGTATTGCAGATTATTTAGGTAATAAGAAAATCTTTATGAAATTTTTTTGTTACCTGGGAGGAATTTCCTGTATAGGGCTATACTGGTTTTCATTGGAAAATATTTATTTCGGACTTGTTTGCTACTTTTTTGGTCTTGTAGGCTTCTGGGTGAGTTTTGCAATCAATAATTCTTACCTCCCGGATATTGCCTTCCCGGAGCAACAGGATAGCATAAGTGCCAAAGGATTCTCCATGGGTTATATAGGAAGCGTTATTTTACTTCTATTAAACCTTGCTATGGTAATGAAACCGGATATTTTTGGGATAGAGAGCGATGCTGCTGAAGCAGCGGAAATTAAAGCTATGAAATATTCGTTTGTCACAGTGGGTATTTGGTGGATTTTATTCAGTCAATATACCTTCTATTATCTGCCCAAAGGGGTTAAACGGACAGGGGTACGAAAAAATATTATTTTCAATGGATTTAAGGAGTTAAAAGGAGTATGGCATCAATTAGGGGATGAGGTAAAGCTAAAACGATATCTGGTTGCCTTTTTTGTATATAGTATGGCTGTACAGACTGTGATGTTGATTGCCACTTATTTTGGAGAGCAGGAGATTAACTGGGGCTCAGATAGTGAACGTACCACAGGATTAATTGTCAGTATTCTGGTGATTCAGTTAGTAGCTATATTTGGTGCGACTATGACCGCAAGGGCGTCAAAAAGATATGGAAATATAAAAACGCTTATGGTGATAAATATATTATGGGTATTTATCTGTATATATGCCTATTTCTTAATTACTCCAACCGATTTCTATATTGCAGCTGGTTGTGTGGGAATTGTCATGGGCGGTATACAGGCATTGTCGAGATCTACCTATTCCAAGTTTATCCCGGAAACAACAGATACGGCTTCTTTTTTTAGTTTTTACGATGTTGCAGAAAAACTAGGGATTGTAATTGGCACATTTTTGTACGGGTTTATTGCTCAGTTTACTGGAAGCATGAGAAATGCAACCATCTTCCTGGGACTTTTTTTTCTTAGCGGATTGTTTTTACTGTCCAGGGTAAATAAAAAACCCTGACGTTTCCGCCAGGGCATGATTGTCGTTCGTTTTTTGATATATTTCTATCCCTTGGTAATATCTCCGGAGCCCGAAACTTTACTATCTATTTTTGTTGCATCTCCGCGATAATGAATATCTCCGGAGCCGGATACCCTTGCTTTGAGCATTTTATTAGCCGTTACTTTAATATCGGCAGATCCTGAAATACTTGCATCTACTGTATCGGCAATAAGGTCATAAGCCTTTATGTCACCGGAGCCCGAAATTTGAATATCAAATACTTCGGTAGTACCACTTAAATTGATATCTCCGGAACCAGACATTGACGCGCTAACCGTTTTAGACTCTATATCCAGAGTAATGTCCCCGGAGCCCGACATTCTTGTGCTAAATTCTGAAGCGGAAATGGTTTTTTTACCAACTATATCACCCGATCCTGATAGGGAAACTTCGTTAACGCTCTCCACCGGAACTGTTACAGAAATACCACCATCGTTTTTCCAGGAAGAAGGTTGAAGGTTATAACCTTTTTTTACTTTGATTACCAATTTACCCTCCTTTACCTCAGTTTTAATATATTCAAGCAAATTTTCGTCCCCTTCAATACTTAATTTTCCCTCTTGCCCGTCAACGAGAATTACATCAAACCATCCAGACACGGCAATCGCATCGTAATCGTCAGTAGATCGTTCAATGGTTACTACATTGCCGTTTCCTTTTATTTTCTGGGCATTTGTGACGGCAATCGTGCATATGGCTATTCCGAGAGTTATTATTTTCTTCATGATAAAATGTTTAAGTTATTAGTGTTTAATATTGAGTGTTTTGTTTAATTTTTAGAGAAAGTAATGCTTCCATAATCACTCGTTATGGAGATCATATTTTCGCTACCTGCGTTACCGTAAAATCCTTTGTAATAACGCTCGTTGGATTTCTCTTTGCTAATACTGATATCAAAATCATCTTTCCCGCTAACACCGGCATATTCGGTTGTAATTTCAAAATTAAAGTTATACATAGGATCATAACCTATTTTAATGCCCGTATAATCTGTTAGGATTGAAACATTTCCAGCATCCTGAGCCATATTAGCTATGCCCACAGAACCGTAATCTGCATTAATGTCCACATTCCCGTGAATGGTACCCAACGTAACATTTATGTAATCGCCATTTCCCTGTACATTTTTTGCTTCATCTACTTCCAATTTACCATAATCACTGGTGTATTCTAAATTTTCCATTTGTCCGATTGCCGCATTTGTATAATCGGCACTGATGTATAAATTTCCAGCTTTTTGTATGGTAAACCCGGAATAATCGGCAGAAATCTTAGCGCTGTTCACATATTCAATAGTTGATTTCGATGTGTAATCGAATTTTAATTCATTATTCCTTCCGTGTAGTTCGCCTATTTCTAATCTTCCGTAATCACAACTAATTTTGGCGTGACCATCAATCCGGTCCAGCATAATATTCCCATAGTCGTTATTTAGATGGACACTGTTCTTTACAGGGAGTTTAATAGTATAGTTTATTTGCATGTTCACATTGTTGCTTTTTCCCCAATTCCAACCCCAGCTTCCTTTATCTTTATTAAAAATAGTTTTTGCAGAAACCATATCACTGCTGGCTTCAAAATCCACCGTAATTTTATCAAGCTTTTCCTGTACTTTAGCCTCGCTATTACCGCTGGTTTTAATATGAACTTCTATTACTACTCTATTCTCGTTCCATGAACTCAAAGTAAGATTTCCGTAACTATTGCTAATTTTTAGCAAGGCATCTGAATTAACATCATATTCCTTCTTAATGGTTTTCTCCTTGGAATATTTGCCTTTTAAATCCCCATTATTGGCCAGGGCCATAACCGGAACTACCAGAAGTGCAATTAATGTATATTTAAATAGTAATGTTTTCATCATCGTAATTTTTAAAGGTTTTAATATTTTCTATTTTGTCCATAACCTCTTGAAGTAAATCTATTCGGGTTGAGAAATTTGTAATCATAGCACTCAGTATTAGTTTGCTATTTCCCCCATTAAGTAGATCTTGTTCAAGTTTTTTATAGTTTATTTCCAGTTTATTTAATTGTAGCATTGCGTCATCCACTAATTTCTTAGTTTCAGGTGAGCTTTCATTCTCCAGTTCTTTTATTTGCTCTTCAATAAGGCTGGCAAAGTAAAACTGAGTTTGCGAAGCCTCCGGAGAAATTTCAGCCAGCTGTTCATCAATGGATGGTTGATTAGTATATATCGAGGCCCCAACTGCAAAAAGCAACATTATGGAAGCTGCTATTGATAATGGTCTCCACCAAATATTCTTTTTAGGCGTTAGTCTTACTACACCATTTGCATTGCTCAACTTCTCCAGGAATCTTTGCTCATGTCCTGCCTCTGGTTCTTTTGTATCAAAAGAGCCTTGCAGGGTTTTAAACATTTCCTCTATTCGATCTTCTTTCATAATTAAGCATTTATCATTTTTTTTCTTAAACTTTGCTTCGCTCTTGATATTGTAGTCCTACAATTCGCATAACTTATATCCATTATTGAACTAACCTCTTCGTAATCATAACCTTCAATTAGATGTAAGGTCAAAGAAATTCTGTAATTGTCTTTTAATTGTTTCATAGTTTCCATTACTTTTTGAGCCATTTGTTCTGTACTCCCATGATCCTCGGCAAATCCATCATTATCTTCGACCTTGTACAATATTCCATCTAATCCTACCTCTTTCTTTTTCTGCTGTTTTCTGTAATGGTAGATGCTTTTGTTAATAACTATGCGCTTTAACCACGCACCGAAAGTAACATCCCCTTTAAATGTATGCAGTTTCGTAAAAGCATTTAAAAACGATTCCTGCATAACATCTTCAGCTTCCGCACTGTCTTTTACTATCCTATATGCCGTGTTAAACATGGCTTTGTAATAGCGATTGTAAATTTCCGCTTGTGCACTTTGTCTACCTTCCAGACACAATTGTAACAAGGCTTCAGTATGTACTTTATTTTGGCTCAAAAAGTAAATGCTTTATATAAAAGATTTGATAATTTAAGGAATGTTACACTTTTTTTGGAAAAATATCTATTTGTTGGCACAAGAATTGTCCTAAAGAATTAGAAAAGCGTGTATTCACGGTCTTTTTCGCCTAAAGGCGTATCGTTTAATAAAGTATACGTGGAAGATAATAATAGAAAGTCTGTCCTATAATGACAGAATGGCCGAATAAAATGCTATGGGATATTCCAATTATTCAAAATTTGACAATATGACGTTACAAGGAATTGATGAAGATTCTGAATTAATACCATTATTAACTCCTGAGGATGAAGAGGAAATGAATAATGAAAGCTTACCAGAGGTTTTACCTATTTTGCCTCTTCGAAATACCGTATTGTTTCCCGGAGTGGTAATACCAATTACTGCGGGAAGGGATACCTCAATAAATTTGATTAAGGATGCTAATAAAGGATCGAAGGTCATCGGTGTTGTTTCTCAAAAAGATGAGGAAACTGAAAACCCCGGGGTTAAGGATATTAATGTTTTAGGTACTGTAGCCAGGATTTTAAGGGTATTAAAAATGCCTGATGGTAATACGACAGTAATAATACAGGGTAAAAAACGATTTGAAATAGCGGAGGTTCTCACGGAGAATCCGTATATGACAGCTACAATTCGAGAAGCAGATGAAGTAAGGCCCACGCCTGGTGATCAGGAATTTCTGGCTATCATTGATTCGATAAAGGAACTGGCATTAAAAATCATAAAAAATAATCCTAACATTCCAAGTGAAGCTTCCTTTGCGATAAAGAACATAGAAAGTAATTCTTTCCTGATAAACTTTGTTTCTTCCAATCTTAATCTTGATGTAAAAGATAAGCAAGACCTATTAGAGATTCCTAATCTGCAAGACAGGGCACTCG
>CBDTVT010000131.1:0-8337 GCA_965364275.1 uncultured Eudoraea sp.
AAGGAATATTTTCCATAATTTTGGTCCGCACTGCTGCCAGAATATAGCTCTCTAATTGAAGAAACTGAGCAGCAGCCTTGGCACCGGAGCTTTTTCTGATCTTTTTATAGTACTGTTTGATAAGCTTATCCAGGTCTGATTTTTGCTTAATCATCTTCTTCATAACCTCATCGAGTTTCTCCACGCTATGCGTATCATAATTTTCTGCATAATCCATCAGGAGATTAATACGGTTTTTGCCAAGGGCCTTACGCTTGGATTCGTATTCGTCGTACAGCGCCCAGAAATTATCGGCTACCGGGCCCTTTACCGTGACAAAATTGGAATACATTTCTTTTTTCTCCATCCCGAAGATCGACTGCATAAAATCTATTTCTTCTTCAAAAGATTGCGCATTAATGGATGCTTGTGTCATGAAGATGGTACACAATAAGGTAATTAGTTTTTTCATGATAATTAATCTTTAATTTATTGATTCCGTTTTTTGTTACAATGCATTTCGTCAGTGGCATAGTTATTATCGTTTCGCTTGCTCACCGCGTTTACCAAATCCTACTCCTGCAACACTAAGTACCTAGTGGCTTTTCGTGTTCAGACTGTCGTTGAGCTCCTTTATAAAAAGATCGATGCTAAACCAACCCCCAGCCTGGCTGGGCGGATAGTCTTTGAACATCTGGAGGAACTGCGCCTCAACAACGCCAGCGGGAACGGCATTTCTTTTCAATGGGTCGTAAAGAGTAGAAGTAAAATTACCGACTTTGGCTATATGTATATTTCCCTGTGACATCTGTTCCCCTTAACAAAATTAAACAAGGGTAGCAAGATATGAAATTTTTGTTAGGAAAATTCCTTCTCTATTTACTATACTTTTAGGCATACTGAATTTTCTTTTTTGAGCGTTGTTTTTTCAATAGTTTAGTACGGAGACAGGATATTGAAGCTATTTAGATATAGTTTTGTAGCAATGGACACTATTCCCCCTTCGCAGAATATTTTCTAAGCGTCTCCTTCCACGAAGGTTGTTGAATACGGTCTACCAAATGCAGGTTCAGCGTTTCCATCAACGGGTGCCCTTTTGGCATCATGAAACTCCGGTAGCGATACTCGAAGCCAACGGTAAGTAGTTGCACCTTATTTTCTAACTGGCTCTCGTTGATCAGGTACTCCATTTCGATCTTATCATGAACCAGCACGTTTATGTCTTTTCTGGCTAGTGCTCGTAACGCCTGTGCCGGGGTGCGATATACGTAGTGGGCATTCATATTGTGCCTCGCCAGAAAAACCTCATTTCCCGAGGCTCCAACAATACCTATCTTTTCAACTATTTTGAGGTCCGACAGCCCTTTGATACTAGCGGCCAATGTATTGACTGTAAGCGTAGACGCAATGGTAGCAGTAAAACTGGATATAATGATAACGGCAGTAAACATCCAAATAATGGCAATACTTTTGCCTGCATTAGTTTTCGGAGCCTTGTCGCCATAGCCCACAGTGGTCATAGTGACGGCAGCCCACCAAAGGCCGTCAATCAAACCCAGGAAACCCCTTCTGAACTGATATTTATTGTGTTGGCGCTCTAAAAGCCACAACAGAGTTCCAAAAGTTAATAGTATGAGGAAGAGAATAAATATTATTTTTAGAAAGGCCACCGAAAAGAAGTTCTGGATAAATATTCGGAACTGATTTTGACTCGAGGTGGAAATGACCACCCCTAAATGTGAAATATAAAACGGTTGACTTACTTCAAATTTTCTTGTTCGTTGAGGATTGTTGATTAAGGGGTTAATGGAAAGGTCTAGTTCCTTATAATCCAAAGCCCGAATGATACCTATTTCATCGCTAAATTCAATATACTTAAAGGGTTTATCTAATTCCCCGGCGATATAGTTCCACAAATCCATGGAAAGTCCTTCATAAGTACCTTCAGCATTTTTTATGATAAATGGCGGATCTATATGCACCCCTACCAATAAAGTATCTGAGGCACTCATTGAATAGGCAGAACCGGCCATCATCATCAACAGCAAGAAATTAGTAGTTCCCTTATGAAAGCAATTTAGCATCTATATTATTTCAGTTCATCTGTAACATTTGCCGATAGAAATGTGGCCAAAATTTCAATAATGATCATATCCTGTCTTGTAAACATATTTTTCTCCTTTCCATAAGCGCAAAGTATGGCTGGTGAACCCTTTATTTGTTCAAAAGGTACATATATCCTGGAAAGGTGAGCCCGGTTGTCCTTTAAATTTATATACCGATTAGATTCCTGGTCATGATCCTTTATAATAAGAGATTTTTTTTGAGATAATGCAAAGCTGGTTAAATTTTCCTTCTCATTAAATTCTACCTCTCTATGCTGTAATCCTTTTACCCCTCTTTTATATCCTAAATATTTGATGACAGTCCTACTCTTGTACCCTAATTCAAAGGCATCTATACCAGTAGGTAATTCTACTAATTTAGCCAGCAGGGGAATTACCTGGGTCCATTTGGCCTTTTTCGGTATCTGGCGGAGAAGCCTGAACAATAAATAATTATTAACCCCGGCACTTTTAATAGTCTCTTCCTGGTGCTTTATTGCATCGGTTTGGGTACTCAACAGCTTTTCCTTTTCACCAAGTTCTTTTTCCTTTCTAAACAATAACGATTGTAGTTGCCTGGTCTTTATTTTGCTGAAATATCGGATACTCATCAAGAAAACAAATAGTCCTGTGCTAACTAGCAGAAGTATACCCCACCAACTGGCATACCAGATTTTTTTGATGTTAAACTCCAGAATAGTAGGTGCGCTCCAGGCATATCCACCGGGTTTCTGACCCTGAACCATAAGGCCAAAATGACCGGAGTCTTCCGGGCTTATACGGATCTTTGAATCCTGAGCAGCTTTAGTCCAGGGTATGTCTTCTATTTCGTCTTCAGGAAGGTTACGGTAATAGATTTTGTACTGGTATTTATTTTCTTGCCCCGGATAGGCGATGGAAGTAAAATAAAAATCTATAATATCATTTCTGGAAAAATGGTACCTGCCACGAGAGTCATAATCCCGGGCATTGACCATTACTTTCTTTAGTAAAGGTGTTTTAGTACTTAAAGGGCCGGGTTGTTCCAGGACCGAATAAACAGCGCCTTCGGCTGTTCCTATCCATAACCTGTTTGCCTTATCCACAGCCATGGCCCGATATGAGGCAATTTTGGAAGGGGTTCCACTACTCTCATTGAAATTCACAAAATCCCCATCAGCATCCAGGTGGATCATTCCACTGGTATCTGTTGCCAACCAAACGGAACCATCAAGCATGGCAACAACAGATCTAACTTCAATTTCAGTATAATCACCAAGTTGAACTCGTTGTACATGTTCCGTGTCAAATTTTAAAAGGCCATCTGTTGTACCCATCCAGACCATGCCCCTGCTATCTACTGCAAGATCGTGCACTTCAAAGTTACTGCTCACCTTAAAAGGTAGATTAACACTCCGGTTCTCAAAATTATCTGTAGCTCTGTTATACTTATAAAGGTAATTATCAATCCCAATGCCGGCGGCGTACAATTCCTGTCTACCTCCCTCATCAATTACCAGAACACGGCTTTTCAGCCCTTTTAATTCTCCATACTCCTTCAACTGACCGTCTCTGCTTATTTTTGCCATCCCCACAATAGGCTTATCAGTAGGCGCCTGACAGAACCACACCTCTCCTTTATGATCGGCATACATATAGAAAATACCCCCACCCCGATCAGAAATGTCATAAGTTTTGACTAACTCTTTACCTCTGTACTGATGAATTTTCCCTTCTCTTGTGGAGTACCAGTTATTCCTCTTATGACTTGTGATTCCCGTGACGCGAGTGAGATTGCTCAATTCTTCGAATCTGTCATCTCCATTAACATCGTATACCTGAAACACATTACCCTGGGATACCAGTACCTCGTTCTTATCTGTTGTTCCCAACGTTAGCACATTACCCAGCGACATACCCGTTACCCCTTTGAAAAAACTGGAATAAAGCAGTCCTAGTCCATCTGAAGTACTTACCCAAATCATACCCCCAATGCGCAGCTGATCTGAAGAAAAAAAGATATGATTGATATCTGTAACCGGGAGGTTTTCTACCCGATGCGGATCATTGGATCCGAAAATCTGGCGAGGCTTTGCCTTGGATCCGGGCAAGAGGGTAAACAGCCTGTTTTCTGAAGACAAAAATAACAAGTCCTCATTATCTTTTGTAATATAATGGAACTCCGAATCACTATCGGCCAGGGTAACTATCTTCCTCATCTTGTGCTTAGGGCCAAAGCTAATCTCCAACAACCCCTTCCCTGCCAGATAGCAACGATCTTCATTAATCAGAAAATGTTCTGCGTTTTTAAAGTTTCCAAATTCAACAAATTTGTTTGATTCTTCCTTAAAATAAAACAGACCCTGGCCAGGCACCAGAATCCAGATAGTTTGGTATTTGTCTTCACCAAAAAAAATCCGTGAGGTCTTTACCCCAGTTATTAGCGCGTGTTTTGTTGGATTGTTGCGCCCATTGGCATACAAAAAAATCGATCCATCTAACTGCCCTACCCATAGCCGATTCTGGCTATCATAAAAAAGATTCCCGGGATAACTTAAATTTTCATCCGTATCGTCTGCCTCCAACCAGGATTTTATTTCAACCGTTTCCTCAAGGTAGGTAATGCTGTGGACCCCGGTGTCATTGGTAAAAAGAATGGACTCATCCTCTGTCATAACCATAGATTTGATATAACGGCTCTCCAGACTGGTATTAAAGTCTTCAAAGGAAGTACCATCAAAACGATAGAGTCCCTGATCTGTAGCGATCCACATATAACCCCTGGAATCTTCTATGGTTTGATTTACTTTTTTAAATGGAACATTTTCTGCCTCATAAAGGGCATAGCGGAATTTCTGACCGAAGATAAAAGTCAACGGAATAACCAAAAGAAGTAAAATGAGACTTATTCTGTATCGCATTAAGATGCAAGTTGTCTGTTTAATAAATATACTAAAAATGAACAGAATATACCTGCCAAAATAAATTGGGGATGTTTTTTGATAAAATTCCTGTGAAGCGAATAAATACTAAATATGTAATTCCACCTCCTGTGCTTTCAATCAATAAAAGCTCATTATTAGTGATGTGTTTGGTTACTTTATATTATAGAAGAAATAATCCGGTACAATTAGCTAAGCAGATTCAATACTGTTTTTGTAAGTGATGATAGAAATAACTTGAATGGTTATCATGAACCCTGCTCTAATCTTTGCAGTATTTGCATATAATCTTGGTTATTTGGATTGATTTGAAGTAAAAGACGACAGGTATTCTTGGCGCTGTTTACCTGATTTGAATTAATTTCATTCAGGAGCTTTACGTAAAGTAATCTTTCATCATAAGGGAAAGTTTTTAAAGCGGTTTCAATTATATCATAAGCTTCTTTATTCTTATTATTTTGTTGAAGCATAAGGGCGTAATTGTAATACGCATTTACATTTGGCGGTTCTTTGGAACAGGCCATAGCCAAATACTGTAACGCCTTATCCATTCGGTTCGTTTCGTTGTATAGTAAGCCCAGCATATAATAAGGGTAGCTATAATCAGGTTCCTGTTCAATAACTTTCAAATAGGTAGCTTCACTCTCATCTACCAATCCTTTCTGATAATAAATCAAGGCCAGATTCATACGGGACCTGTTATTATAACTATCCTCGACAACCGCTTTCTTATAAAACTCAAGAGCCCTATCCGAATCTCCAAGGCTTTGGTGATATACACCCAATTGATGCAGGCCGGCCGGTAAATCGGAATTTACATTAAGTTCCGTTATATACTCAGCATTGGCATTTTTATATCCTTCCGAAATTTCCACTCCGCTTTTGTCAACGATATTAAAATAATGGGCGGCTGAAATACGTACCGCACGCACAGAATCCTTTAATAAAGGTGCAATTTGAGGTGAAAAGTCTGTACTTCCAATCGATTCAAAAGCACGTACAGTTTGATTTCTTACAAAAACTGATGAATCATTTAAATACCTTGTTAAATCGAGCATTTCTTCATATGAAATGGGGGAATTGGCATATAGTCCTATGGCAGTTGCCCTGGCTATTTCAGGGTATTTTTTATTCGAAAAAACCTTTTTGAATTCCTGATTATCTTCAGAATACCCTTTTAATAAATGATCAGAAAAATGATCTGCTCTTTCCGGGCCGTATTTATCTACTATAAAGTCGCTCGCCCATTTGGCCGACTTATCCGTATGACATTTATTACAGGCGTTTGGCGTGCTGTATTTTACAGACTGATCTGGTCTGGGTATTCTAAAACTATGGTCTCTTCTGTAATCATTAACCATATACAATTTACCGTCCATATGGCAGTTAATACAAAGGGCTGCCTCAGTGTTCATTGCATGGTAATGGTGAGCCGGTGTATTATACTTATCTGGAACATGACAAGTTAAGCACAGGTCGTTACCCTGCTTTTTTAACTTAAGGGAATGTACATCATGACAATCCTTACAGGATACCCCAAGCCCGTACATTTTGCTTTGAATAAAGGAGGTATACACATAAACCTCGTCTCGTATCTGTCCATCCAATTCATATAAAGGATCTTCTAACATTCTCGGAAAATAGTGATCCATGAAATTTCCCGTGTAATCAAAATAGGGTGTTAGGTTACCCCTTCTGGAGTGGCATCTGGCACATTTGTCTACCACCTCTTTGGGAGGGACTGAACCACCCATATACATTTCAGGTGGGAGTACGCCATTAGCTTCATTTTCTTCCTGCTCTTTAAAATAAGATACATGGGCACTTGAAGGGCCATGACAAGCTTCGCAAGCCACATTTATTTCACTAAACGTAGTATTAAATACCCCTGCAGATTCATCGTAATTTTTTTGAAGATTGGTAGAATGACAATCCGCGCACATGGTATTCCAGCGTTGACTGCCACCGGACCAATTGATCCATTCGTCTAATTCTAAATCTAAATCGGGCTGCAGATGAAACCATTTTTTCTCTAAAGTATCCCATGCTGTAAGCAGGCAATTGTATTCCCCGTTTGGAAACTTTACAATATATTGTTGCAATGGGGTATAACCAAAAGTATACACGATTTTATAATCAGTATAATTCCCGTCCTCCCCTTGCGCATTTACATAGTAATCGCCCGCCCTTTTAAAAAAGGAACTTTTAACTCCTTTATGCGTAAAAGTCGTATTATTAAAGTCGGCCAGTATGGTAGTAGAATCTGCAATTTTCATAGCCTGGTCGTGATGGGAATTCTGCCATAACTCGTATTCCTGTTTGTGACATTCTATGCACGATGCTGTGCCTACAAAGGAAGCCTCGTGATAGGATTCCTCTACCTTCACATAAGTCTCCTTCTCTATCCCATTACAGGCGGTCAATAATACAGCAAGAAATATAGAAAAAAGCAGGAAACGGCTTGAAGGATTGCTTTTAGCCGAGGTGAAATATTTTATCATTATAACTAATAAGAATTCTATTTTCACAGGAAGATAGAAACATAATTTGAATTTTTAAAATTACGTATTTATATTAAATTTTAACACTTATAAACACAATAGTGAAATAAGAAGATCAACTTTTATTCCGCTTAAGACAAAAGATACTCATTCGAAAAATCGTAATTTAGCTATTATTCCCAATAAAGAAATTATGAAGTCAAAAGGTGTAATCCCAAAAAATCCATTTTCTTTTCCGGATACTAAAAAAATGATAATTGCTTTCTTGCTTATTTTAGCAGGTACAGCTTTCTTTCAGCAAGGCTACGGCCAGGAAACTCCTAAATCAGATGGTACAGAAAATCAAGAAAAAGTTCCCGTTATAGTCATCCCTGAATTCTCAGAATTAATACCATTAGCTTCAGAAATTGAAGTGAAGTTAATACGTACTCAAAAAAAATTACGCGATACCATAAATGAAGATGCCTTGGTTAGCTCATTTAAATCCATTGATGAAAAATTAGATACCCTGGGAATAACTTTAAATAACCTAAAAACTTTGGGTCCGGCAAGCTTTAATTCCCTTAAATCATTTAAAATTGAGCTTTTGGCCACTGCACAAAATTTTAAAGAAGCAAATATCCCTCTTTCAAATGAGATTGCAAAAATTGAGGGTCAAAGGAAAATGTGGCTGAATGAGCAGGAAAACTGGACACAATGGGAGGATACCCTGGTAACAAAAAATACACCCACCCAAATTAGAACAACTTTTAAAAAAACCCATAGAGCTATTAATACTGCTCTTAAAAGTCTTGTGCCAAAATTGGATCAATTATTAATACTTCAAGATAA
>CBDTVT010000132.1:0-8283 GCA_965364275.1 uncultured Eudoraea sp.
GATGACCTTGTTGAAGAAAAAGAGGATCAGACTGTAATAAAAATGAAGAAGTTTTATTTTCAAAAAGGAAATTATAAAGTAACACCCGAGGTGGCTGCTGAGCTGGACAAGGCTGCGATTGCAGTAAAAAGTTTTCCTCAATTGCAATTGCGAATAGAATCTCATACCGATAGTCGGGGTGGAGGTGCCACAAATTTTAGATTATCACAACGGCGCGCAGATGCCATGAAAGACTACTTAGAGCAGCATGGTGTTTCGACTTCAAATATTTTGTACTCCATTGGTTATGGAGAAGATAGAATAATCAATTCTTGTAAGAATGGGGTTTTCTGCCTTGAACAGTTGCATAATCAGAATGAGAGACAATTAATAGTTATCTTAAATTATGATCTCATATTTTAAGTTTACTTCTTTATTGATAGTGGTCTTGTGCATACTATCCGCACTAGTTACATAAATGCATGTAACACCTCTAATGGCATAATATCTCAATAGGCAAATCAAAAATTTTATCTTGGATACTCATTAATTATTGGGAATACTTATATTTAGACAAATAAATAGTTATATGAGTAGTAATTCTAAAGCTAAAAGGTATTGGAAAAAAAACCTGCAATACCTTTCAATTTTGTTAGGTATTTGGTTTTTGGTATCCTATGGTTTTGGAATTCTTTTCAAGGAAACCCTGGATACTATTCAATTAGGCGGGTTTAAACTTGGTTTTTGGTTTGCACAGCAGGGATCAATCTATGTCTTTGTTGTCCTGATATTTATATATGTCAGATTGATGAACCGCCTTGATAAGAAATACGGTTTCGACGAATAAATAAGACCAACCAAACTTATTCATTTTATGGATGTACAGACCTGGACATTAACCATTGTTGTCCTTACTTTTTTGCTTTATATAGGAATTGCAATATGGTCCAGAGCTAGTTCTACAAAAGATTTTTATGTTGCCGGGGGCCATGTTCCTGCCTTTGCTAACGGATTGGCTACCGCAGCAGATTGGATGTCGGCAGCATCTTTTCTTGGAATGGCCGGATTAATATCTTTTGACGGTTATGACGGTTCCGTATATTTAATGGGTTGGACCGGTGGATATGTACTACTTGCCCTTCTTCTTGCACCTTATCTCAGGAAATTTGGACAATTTACCGTACCCGACTTTATTGGCGATCGTTACTATTCCAATATAGCGCGTTCAGTTGCCGTTGTATGTGCCCTTATGGTTTCATTTACCTATGTGGCAGGTCAAATGCGGGGGGTAGGACTTGTTTTTTCCAGATTTCTGGAAGTCCCTATTAATACCGGAGTAATCATTGGTATGATTATCGTACTGTTTTATGCCGTTTTAGGGGGCATGAAAGGAATCACCTATACACAGGTAGCCCAATACTGCGTGTTGATTTTTGCTTTTATGGTACCGGCAATTTTTATTTCCATTCAAATGACTGGAAATTCAATTCCTCAATTAGGAATGGGTAGTAATGTAATTGGCGAAGGTGTTTCACTATTAGACAAGTTAGACGGATTATCCACAGAGCTTGGTTTTGATGAATACACCAAGGGTTCTAAGCCTATGATTGATGTATTTTTTATTACGGCAGCTTTAATGGTCGGTACTGCAGGCTTACCTCATGTCATTGTCAGGTTTTTTACTGTACCCAAAGTAAAGGATGCCAGGAAATCTGCAGGATATGCTCTGTTTTTTATAGCCATCTTGTATACCACAGCCCCTGCGATTGCGGTTTTTGCCAGAACAAATTTAATTGAGACGGTAAGCAATAAAAATTATGCTTCGATGCCTGCATGGTTCTCGAAATGGGAATCCACTGGCCTGTTAAAATTTGATGATAAAAATTCTGATGGGATTATTCAGTATGTAGCGGACCCCATGATTAATGAATTGGAAGTAGATAAGGATATTATTGTACTCGCTAACCCTGAGATAGCTAATTTACCCAATTGGGTAATTGCATTGGTGGCGGCAGGAGGATTGGCAGCTGCTCTTTCTACTGCAGCGGGTTTGTTGTTGGTTATCTCAACGTCGATATCACATGATCTAATTAAAAAGCAGTTCAAACCAGATATTTCGGATAAAAACGAATTGATTATTGCCAGAATGTCTGCTGTAGTTGCTGTTTGTATCGCTGGTTATTTTGGTATTAATCCCCCGGATTTTGTTGCAGCTACGGTTGCTCTGGCATTTGGTTTAGCCGCTGCCTCTTTTTTCCCAGCCATAGTAATGGGTATTTTTTATAAAAAGATGAACAAAGAAGGTGCTGTGGCCGGCATGGTAGTGGGTATAGTTGCAATGTTGTTTTATATGCTAAAGTTTAAGTTTGATATGTTTGGAGGGGGCACATCAAAAGATTGGTGGTTTGGAATTTCTCCCGAAGGCTTTGGTACTGTAGCTATGTTGCTTAACTTTATGGTTTCCATAATTATCTCCTTATTTACACCGGATCCTCCAAAAGAGGTACAGGAAATTGTGGAGAATATTCGAATACCAAGTGGTGTTGAGGAAGCAAATTCTCATTAAAATATAATTAGTATGAGTAATTATCACATTAAACATTTAGAGGAATATTTTCAGGTATATCGTAAGTCTGTTCAAAACCCTGAAGCTTTTTGGGAAGAAATAGCTGAAGAGCATTTTGTTTGGCGCTCAAAATGGGATAGAGTGCTAAGTTGGGATTTTACAAAACCTGAAATTAAATGGTTTGAAGGTGCAGAACTTAACATAACGGAAAACTGTCTGGATAGGCATCTGCCAACTAAACGCAATAACACTGCGATCATTTTTGAACCTAATGATCCTAAAGAAGAAGCGCAGCATATCACTTATGGGCAATTGCATGAAAGTGTATGCAGGATGGCTAATGTACTCAAGGAAAACGGAATAGAAAAGGGAGACCGTGTTTGTGTGTACCTGCCTATGATTCCAGAATTGGCCTATACTGTATTGGCCTGCGCCAGAGTTGGGGCCATACATTCTGTTGTTTTTGCCGGCTTTTCTTCAAATGCATTAGCTACCAGGATAAATGATTGTGACTGTAAAATGGTAATTACGTCTGACGGTTCCTACAGGGGTAATAAAACTATAGACCTGAAAGGTATTGTAGATGTAGCCCTTGAAGATTGCCCGGGAGTAGAAAAGGTTTTGGTGGTTGAGCGTACGGGAGGAAAAATAAAGATGAAGAAGAACCGGGATTTGTGGTTAAAACCATTATTGGAGAATGCTTATGCAGATAGTGATGCGGAACGTATGAATTCTGAAGATCCTCTTTTTATTCTTTATACATCAGGTTCAACAGGCAAGCCAAAAGGTATGGTACATACCTGTGCAGGCTATATGATATATACTGCTTATACCTTTAAAAATATATTTCAATACAGGGATGGTGATGTGTATTGGTGTACAGCAGATATTGGCTGGATTACCGGTCATTCCTACATTATTTATGGTCCCCTGGCAAACGGGGCAACTACGGTTATGTTTGAAGGGGTTCCCTCATATCCGGATTATGGACGATTTTGGGAGGTTGTTGAAAAGCATAAAGTAAATCAGTTTTATACTGCGCCTACGGCAATAAGGGCATTGGCAAAGGAAAACCTGGAACATGTTGAAAAATATGATCTCTCTTCGCTTAAAGTTTTAGGATCTGTTGGCGAACCAATTAACGAAGAAGCCTGGCATTGGTATAATAACAATATAGGACACGGCAAAAGTCCTATTGTAGACACCTGGTGGCAAACAGAGACTGGTGGAATAATGATCTCACCTATACCGTATGTTACGCCAACAACGCCAACATATGCAACTTTACCATTTATAGGAATACAACCTGCACTCATGGACGAGGAAGGTCATGAAATTACGGGTATTCAGGTAGACGGAAGGTTGTGCATCAAGTTTCCATGGCCTTCAATAGCCAGAACCATATGGGGAGATCATGACAGGTACAGGGATACTTATTTTACAGCCTATAAAAACAAATATTTTACAGGGGATGGTGCCCTGAGAGACGAAGTAGGATATTACAGAATAACAGGTCGGGTTGATGATGTGATCATCGTTTCAGGTCATAATTTGGGGACTGCACCAATTGAAGATGCTATAAACGAACATCCTGCTGTGGCTGAATCTGCCATTGTTGGTTTCCCACATGATATAAAAGGAAATGCACTTTATGGCTTTGTGATTCTAAAGGAAATTGGGGAGGCCAGGGTTAAAGATAATCTTAGGAAAGAGATAAACCAGCAAATCACCGAACATATTGGCCCAATTGCCAAGTTAGACAAGATACAGTTTGTTTCCGGTTTACCTAAAACACGAAGTGGCAAGATCATGAGACGTATTTTACGAAAAATCGCATCTAAAGACACTGAAAACCTTGGAGATATTAGTACACTATTAAATCCTGAAGTAGTAAAAGAGGTTATGGATAACGTTTTATAGGCTTGAGTCGCTAACTTAAAAAAGAATCATCCAGCAATAATAAATTGCAAACAGCGACAGGAATATTATTCCGGCGAAAGTCAGGACCTGTAACCCCTTACTGGGATGAAAATTGTTAGGAAGATCATGACTCATTACGTTCTTTAGATTCATATAACCGACAATCGGAGCTAAAACAAAAGAAACAAAAGTTGCAAGTGCTACCAGGGTGCCCATATTCGCTCCAAAGGCTGTAATTACAATAAAATTAACGAGTGCCAAAAGGATAACCCCTGTGGCGTAATATTTCCTTCCGGTAAAATCTTTGTTCTTTGGGGTAAGCAAACCAACTATGTCAATACTTACCCTTGATATGGCGTCATGGGCAGTCATACAGGTGCTAAACATGGTGGCGAAGGCAGCTACAGCAATAAAAATATATGCCCAACTACCAATATGGGTAGTAAACAGTTGGACAACCTGATCTGCAAACGTAATGGCATTGCCGCTCAATTCGGTATTTGTGCCATAAAGGGTCATCCAGCCTATAATTAAAAAGAAAATAGCAAGTACGGCGGTCATTAAATACCCGGAGTTAAATTCCTGTAATGCTTCTTTTAATGAAGGTTTGACCTTATTTAATTTATATTTTTCCAAACTCCAAAGGCTGATCCAACTGGAAGCTTCAACGGCTGTGGGCATCCAACCAATTAACCCAATTAAAAACAAGATCCCCACCTCATTAAATATTGGAGGTCTAACAAATCCGGAAACCGGTTCTACCTGCCCTTTATAAATAACCAATAATGTAGTAACAAGTAATGCTACAAATAAAATAGAGATGACGAATTTTAAGGAGGTCTCCAGAAAGCGATACCGGCCTATGATTAGCAGGGTACTAATAAATATAAATAAACCAAGGGCAACCATGGCAACAGAAATATTCTGAACATTAAACAGGTTAATAAACAATCCGGCAGTCACCACGTAAAGTGCCGCCAGGATTGTAAATGTGGTTACCAGAGTAATAAAAGCATAAAGCCATAAATAACCTTTACCCCGATTGAGATATCCTTCTATCAGGGTTTTATTGGTTACATTGGTATATCGTATTCCGAATTCGAAAAAAGGGTATTTTAAAATATTGGCCAGGATGATTGGTATTACCATAACCCAGCCGTACTGCGCACCTGCTTTGGTTGATAATACCAAATGCGATGTGCCTATAGCCATACTTGCAAACAACAACCCGGGACCAAGGTTTTTAAGCAGTTTTTTAAACTTTGACATGTGTGGTTGGGTTAACTTTCAGTGACTAAAATAGGTTATTTTATACAAAAAAAGACGGCGCCTATTTTATCTCTATTTTTTCACCATAAAACCGGGGTTGTGTATTTAAAAGTAGATCTATAAATACTTTTACCCTTGCGAAATATTCCCGAAACTGAACCTTAGTACCTTGTTTCCCGGAAATCCCCTTGGCATTAAAACCTATAGCTTTAAGGCCTTTTTTCTCGGCGATATAAATGGCTCGTTCATTGTGAAATTGTTGAGAGATTACGGTAACACTATCAAGGCCAAAGATAAATTTTGCTCTAACCATAGAATCCAATGTTCGAAAACCTGCATAATCCAGATATATTTTATCAGTTGGTATCCCGCCTTCTACCAAGTCCTTTTTTATAGTAGTTGGTTCGTTATAGTAAATAGTTCCATTATCTCCACTTACTAAAACAAACTCTATTTTTCCTGCTTTATAAAGTGCTATGGTTGCGTCAATGCGATGTGCATAATACGGATTTATACCGCCCTCCACAAGCATTTTTGAAGTACCTAGTACCAAGCCAACTTTATTTTTGGGCATACTTGCCAGATCGGTAAAGATTTTTCCTCTGGCTGAAATTTCAATAGTAAAATTGGAAATCACTACTACGAGAATTGATAAGAGCAGCGCAATGGCCAATAAAAAACGATATTTCTTTTTAATGGATATTTTCATTTCAATTTTAAAGGTAAGAAAACGGCTGCTATCTTTTTGGGCATATGGACAAAAACAAAAAAAAGCAATTTCAACCTAAAAAATTGGACTTTTATATACTCGATTAGTTAATTTTAATACCGTAATCATCATCAATTGGTTAACATTTTAGTAATCAATTCCTGAGTATTAGGATTTTCACGTAATTCGCATAAATAAATTAAATTATGACATTATTTATAGATATGGATGAGGTAATAGCGGATACCTATCGGGCGCATATTGCGTTTTATAATAAAGAATTCGGAGCAAACCTAACAGTAGAAGATTGCAGTGGAGGTGAAGTATGGCAAAGTGTCCCTGAAGATCATAGAAGCGGGATTCACAAGCACTGTCATGAAGTAGGTTTTTTTCGGGCCCTGCCTCCTATAGAAGGAAGTAAAGAAGTGATAAAGGAGTTAACCAAAGTGTACGACGTTTTTATTGCTTCAGCGGCCATGCAATTTCCAAATTCATTAATTGAGAAGCACTATTGGTTAGATGAACACTTTCCTTTTATTAATTGGAAACGACGAATATTATGTGGGGATAAGCACATCCTTAGGGGAGATATACTTATAGATGACCGGAAATATAACCTGGAAAGTTTTGAGGGGAGATCCATTATTTTTACGTCACCACATAATATAAATACAAATGGGTTTGAGCGGGTAAATAACTGGCAGGAAGTAGCTGAAAAACTGTTGTAATTCTTAACAGATTTTCATAACCAAATAATTGCTTTTGAATAAATTCAAAAATTATTGAAACACGTTGCTTATACGAGTGTATTCTCCAAAGTCTCGGAAGATGCCAGCAGCAATTATTACGCCTATTTAGACATTAAAGCAATTACCATTCCCAACCAAATGCCAGTTTCCAGTAATAATCCGAATTACTTGCCCCGGCTGTAGGCCGGTTATCATAATTTAAAGTAATTCCAGTTTTTACATAGAAGTCAAGCGGCAGGTCATATTTTAAATCAAAATTCCAATCTACACGCCAACGACCACCATCGCTAATACTGGGATATGATATTAACCTGGTAATAATACTCAGATCTTTAATGTCGAACATATTGAGTTCCGTCCCTAATATCCCTTCCAAACTTGACTGGTCTCCTGAAATATTGGTAAATCGTTCATTGTTATATGATAAGCCTGTTAATACACCCCAATACATTTTATTTGTATTTACGATGTAATTTCCAACCCCCATGGAAACAATTGTCCTTAAATCTAACAGTTGTTCTGTGTTAGACAGAAAGGATACCTGAGGAGAAAGATACCAGTCTTTCGGGAGAAAATAATTAAAAACAAAAGAAGCGTCTTCCCTTCTGATATCTTCTGCATTGTCCTGAGTAGAACGCAGCATATTTGCATTGATAAGCGCTGACCATTTATCCTCGGTATATTTTAGGTTGGTTCCAAAGGTGAACTGTTTTAAGTTATTAGCTTTGGTAAAACTTATTCCAAAATCAATAGCGGCATCAAGCCTGCTCCAAAACCCATTTTCAACTGGCTGAAGTGAAACAATTTCAGATAAAGGTACTTCGGTTTCAATTACCCCTTCCCTATTGGTAATAATAAGGGAGTTATCTTCCTTAGATTTTATGCTGCCAACAATTCGACGGCCATCTACCAAGCTTGTCAAAAAAACGGATTGGGCATAGATTTTTTTAATCTTTAGCCATTCTATTGTAAAATCAGAATCACTATAATTGGTCTCTATAGTTAAAACACCCTTACTCAAAGATTTTATCTCTCCAATAATTACGGTGTTTGTGTCTAATAAAAGTGAGTCTGTTTGGGCCTGGCTTGGT
>CBDTVT010000133.1:0-8202 GCA_965364275.1 uncultured Eudoraea sp.
GATTATTCTTATCATCTTTATAATTATTCACTACTAAATCTAAATTAAACTATGAGCTATTATTTTAATACCATTTTAAAAGGAAAAAGCTTTGAAGAAGCGATTGAACTAGTTACCACAGAACTTAAAAAAGAAGGTTTCGGAGTACTTACCGAAATCGATGTGAAAGAAACATTAAAAAATAAAATCGACGTTGATTTCAAGAAATACAAGATTTTGGGGGCCTGCAATCCTCATTTTGCATATAAGGCATTACAAAGTGAAGATAAAATCGGGGTTTTCCTTCCTTGTAATGTAATTGTTGAAGAGCATGAAAATGGAGAAGTTGAAGTTTCTGCTGTTGATCCAATTGCATCCATGAGCACTGTTGAAAATGAGACTTTAGGTAGTCTTGCATCGGAGGTTCAGGAAAAGCTTATAAAAGTGATTAAAAACCTCAAATAAAAAAATATTAAAGCATAATGCACATGATAAATTACCTAAAAGATGGGCGAGGAACATTTTTTGCCTTAATCCTTCTGTTTTTCTTTCTTAATTCTTCCAACAGTTATGCCCAGGATACTCCGGAATGGATCACAAAAAGTAATCAATTTACCGGGAAACTACTCGAAGTAATTGCAAAGAATAATCCGGAATCTGCTGCAAGACTGGGTGTAGATGGATTTGATGATAAAATTTCTGATTTATCAGAAGGATTTAATGAAAGAGCCCTCGTGGATCTGAATGAGGTCAACCAATATTTCAAATCCCAACTATCCTTAACTGAAGATGATCTTATTAAACAAGATCTGCTCATATTAATAGAAAGTACAGAAAACGAGATAGAAGAGATTGAATTAACTGAAGCCAATTTACTACCCTATTACAATGCCGCTAGCATGGTTTATAGGGGGATTCGCAGTTTATTGGAAGACCGTATTCCTCAGGAGCGCAGAGAGGCTGCATTGGTGCGTTTAAAAAAATATGTAGGTAGTGAAAAAGGTTTTGAGCCTTTGACAACTCTGGCTCGTGAAGAAATGGAGAGGGAGTGGAATAAAAATAGAATTCCTCCATATAAGGAAGAGGTAGAGCGCGACCTTAAAACAAGTGGTGAGTACATTAAAGAAATTGAAGACCTTTTTAAAAAATACAAGATCAAAGGATTTGAAAAAGATTATAAGAAGTTGGTTTCTCAATTGGTAAGTTACCACACTTATATCCGGGAGGAGGTTTTACCCAACACCAGAACAGACTTTAAACTTCCTTTAGCCATCTATTCATTTAACTTAAAGGAATATGGGGTTGATATGCCTATAGAAGAATTACAGCGGAGAGCCATGGTGGCCTTTAAAGAATTACAGACTCAATTGCAGGTATTGGGAAAAATTATCGCGGTAAAACATAACTATCCGTCTAACGATTACAGAGATGTTCTTCGGGCTATGAAAAAAGAACAACTGGACAGTGCAAACATTTTAACCGTTTACAGACAACAGATCAAAGAGATTGAGGCAATTATAAAAGACCAGCAAATATTGACTTTACCAGATCGGGAAATGGTAATTCGTTTGGCTTCCCCTGCGGAAAGTGCCGCTGCTCCTGCCCCATTTATGAGTCCGCCACGTCTTATTGGGAATACTGGTGAATATGGCGAATTTGTATTACCCTTAAAAGCAACAGGGGGTTCTGAAGGGACTTCCTTAAAAATCGATGATTTTACACACCTCTCCGCTTCATGGCCCTTGACGGCTCATGAAGGTCGTCCCGGTCATGAATTACAGTTTACAGCAATGGTAGAAAGAGGTGTTTCCCAGGCACGGGTCATCTTTGCTGCTAACAGTGTAAATATAGAAGGTTGGGCACTGTATTCAGAAGAGATAATACAACCATTTTTACCCGTTGAAGGACAGTTTATGACTCTTTGGAGCAGGTTAGTCCGTTCCGGTCGTGCTTTTCTTGATCCGGGATTAAATTTAGGAACTATTAGCCCGGAGGATGCCAGATATATATTAAGTCATGAGATTGTACTTTCTGAGGCATTGGTCCGGTCAGAATTGGAACGGTATCAGTTCAGGGCTCCCGGCCAGGCTACCTCCTATTTCAACGGTTATTTAAGATTGATGG
Organism: uncultured Eudoraea sp.; assembly: GCA_965364275.1. Classification (GTDB taxonomy): domain Bacteria; phylum Bacteroidota; class Bacteroidia; order Flavobacteriales; family Flavobacteriaceae; genus Eudoraea. Next base: position 2,104 of record CBDTVT010000133.1, read on the forward strand.
AACTAAGGGCGGAAACCGAATTGATTCTGGGAGAAAAATTTGATCAGCTTGCTTTTCATGATTTTGTTTTAGGACAGGGATTATTACCTCCCCGATTAATTAAAAAGGCGGTTTTAGAAGAGTTTATTCCTTCCTATAAATAAAATCCGGGACGTGATAACACGTCTATATAGTATATATCATTAAAATAATAAATTGATTGGAATGAAGTATATCTCCTTATTGATAATACCTATAATTCTATTCTCTTGTTCTCAAAAAAAAGAGTCGATTGAAGGGCTAAAATTAAAACCGGCATCTGAATACTTTCCAAAAGAAAAGACTAAAGTATTGGTTGTTGGAACTTTTCACTTGGATTACCCCGGCCTGGATGTTAATAAAACCGCGGATGAAGATAAAATTGATGTTTTAGCAGAGCCCAAGAAGTCGGAGGTAACAGAAGTGGTAGAGTATATAAAAGCATTTAAACCAACAAAAATTGCTATTGAGGCCTTTGAAGACTGGAAGGCTACTGATAAATTACGAGGGTACAATGAAGGTAAATTTAGAGATGAGAGGGACGAGCGCTTTCAGCTTGCCATTAGGTTGGCTTCTGAGCTAAAACTGGACACTTTGTATAGCATTAACGCCACATCCTATGATGAAGATTTGGTAAAGCTTGACTCCATATATTTTGAAAAGCTATTTCGTGATTTCGATTTTCAAAGTGATGATCCCTACAATGCGTATTATCGGGAATGGTATAAAGAAGAAGCCAGGAATATTCCAAACATAAATTTACTGGAATATTTTAAACATATGAATTCCAGAGAATCGCATCAGTATGGGTTTGGCGTATATTTAGTGGGTGATTTTAAATTAGATCATGGGCGTGGGGCAGATATTTTGTCAATTTGGTGGTATAACAGAAATTTGAGGATTTTTAGAAAATTACAGGAGATAACAGAGAATACAAACGACAGGATACTGGTGATTTTTGGTAATGGTCATGCCGAAATTCTGCGACAACTTTTAGAGTCTTCACCGGAATATGAATTTATTGAATTTGATAAACTCCGATAGTCTTTTACAAATTGACAAAGTATTGATTTGAGTTATTTAAAAATGATAGTCTGCTCACTTTAAAACCAAAAATATAGATGACAGAACCGATTGTATCTACTCTTTGGCTATATAATAATCTGGAAGATCCTGATTTGATAGTTTTAGATGCCAGCCCAAAAACAAGTGAAGCCGATTTTGAAAACATCGGTATCAAAGGGTCCAGACATTTCGATCTGAAATATGAGTTTAGTGATGTGTCCAGTAAACTTCCTAACACCCTCCCAAGTGCCGAACAATTTGAAAATTGCTGCAGAAAATTGGGGATTAGTAATTCAAGTAAAATTGTGGCATATGACAATCTTGGGATTTACTTAAGCCCCAGAATTTGGTGGATGTTTAAAGCAATGGGACACCAAAATATAGCAGTTCTCGATGGTGGCCTGCCAGAATGGATACATCGGGGCTATGAAACCGTACAGCGCAAAGAAAATAATATTATCCCAGGTAATTTTGACGCAAAATTTCAGTCCGAAATGGTTAAGGATTATGATTTTGTATCGTCCAATGTAAGCTTGCAAGAGTCCGTCTTAATTGATGCGCGTTCAGCAGGCAGATTTGAAGGGATAGCCCCGGAACCCAGAGAAGGTCTGCCAAGCGGACATATACCAGGTTCCCTTAATTTACCTTACACCGAAGTCCTGGAGAGTGGAAAATTTAAATCCAGGGAAGATCTTTCAGAAATATTCAATAATTTGATGATCAATGAAAAACCCCTGATTTTTAGTTGTGGATCAGGAGTTACGGCCTGTATTATACTACTGGCAAGTGAGTTTGTATTAAAGAATGACAAATCGGTTTATGATGGTTCATGGACGGAATGGGCACAAACTAAACATAAATGAAAAATGTAATTCTCCTTTTATTGGCTTGCGTTTACTCATGTAATCCTGCCCCGGATAAAAAAGCAGCTCTCAGTGTACCTGAGCAGATAGAACCTGCACAAACTTCTTTGATAATACTTGGAAATGTACAGGATGCCGGTTCCCCCCATATTGCCTGTAAAAAGGAATGTTGCGAAGCCCTCTTCCTAAATTCGGATGACAGCAGAAAAGTAGTTTCTTTGGGTGTTGTTGATCCTGAAAATAACAAGAAATATCTGTTTGATGCAACTCCCAATATGACAGAACAGCTTAAAATTTTAAAGAACTACCTCCCAAAAAACACAAATGAAATAGCTGATGGTATTTTCCTGACACATGCCCATATTGGCCATTATACAGGCCTGATGTATCTTGGAACAGAAGCGATGGGTGCTTCAAACGTGAATGTGTTTGCAATGCCTCTTATGGATTCCTATTTAAGGAATAACGGTCCCTGGAGTCAGCTTGTGAGGAATCAGAATATTTCCCTACAATCTTTGTTTAATAAGCAAGAAATCTCGCTTACTTCAAATTTAAGTGTAATCCCGTTTCTTGTTCCACATCGGGATGAATATTCAGAAACTGTGGGATACAAGTTAGTAGGTCCGAATAAAACAGTACTTTTTATTCCGGATATTGATAAATGGTATAAGTGGGAAACCAATATTATTGATGAAATAAAACAAGTTGACTATGCCTTTCTCGATGCCGGATTTTTCAGTGAAACCGAAATAGACAACAGGGATATTTCAGAGATTCCACACCCAACAGTATTGGAGAGCATGGAACTTTTTGATAAATTACCTGCCCAAGAAAAAAATAAAGTTTGGTTTATTCATATGAATCACACAAATCCAATGCTAAATCCTGAAAGTGAACAATCCAAATTGGTGATATCCAAAGGTTATCATATTGCCAGATTTAAAAATTTATTTGAGCTATAACTTAGATTGGCTGATAAAGTATGAGAAATTAAAACAATCTTTTTTTATTTTAATTGAAATTATAAAACTACATATGAGTTTAAAAATAATCGGGGCAGGTTATGGAAGAACCGGAACATTATCCACCTATACAGCTTTAAATTCGTTAGGATTTCCATGCTACCATATGTTTGAGGTGATTGAAAATAAAGAAAATAAGACACATCTCGACTTTTGGAACAAAGTAGCCAATTCCCCTGGAGGCCAGTAACATGATTGGAACGAAGTTTTTGAGAATTACACAGCTACAGTAGATAATCCGGGTTGCTGTGTCTGGCGTGAATTATTTAAAGCTTATCCTGATGCAAAAGTATTGATCACTTTACATCCCAGGGGACCGGAGGCGTGGTACGAAAGTACCATAGACACCATATACTTTACTGAAAGTAGCTGGCAGTTTAAAGTCCTCAAACTGGTGACCCCATTTGCAAAAAAAATGGGCAATATGACCTCCAAACTTATTTGGCAACGTTCTCACAAAGGAACAATGAAGGATAAAAAAATAGCCATAGCAAGATATAATGAACATATAGAGGAAGTTAAAGCTATTGTCCCCGAAGATAAATTACTTTTATTTTCAGTTGACCAGGGGTAGGAGCCCTTATGCGAATTTTTGGGTGTTGATGTTGCAAACTCTGAATTTCCCAATGTAAACGATCGTACTCAGATTAAAAAATCCATTGCAGACATAACAAAGGGTGCCTATACATTCATAGCTATTGGTATATTAATCGTAATAGGACTGATCTACACTATAACCAGGTATTTGATGTAACTTTAAGAAGGAATTCTGACTCTTTTCGCTACTAATAAATATTATAAATAAGGAAATAAAAATTTGAAATTTTTGTACTTTTATAGTCTATGAATTTTTGAATTTTTATGTCATGAAAAAAGATTTTGAAACTAAATTTACAGGGTGGGTATTTATTTTTGCAGGCATTTTACTTTGGGGTGGCTGGGCACTTTCACCACATCAAATAGGGGAATATATTGTTGCTTCAGACTTTACTGTTATTAATGAAGATTTATGGTATTGGATATGGATGTTTCGTTTTCATATTTTTGGCTGGGTGACCATGGCGATTGCTATGTTTGCACTTGCCTCCATTACGGCCAAGAAACCCTATCGGGTTCTGCTGGTTCCAGGTGCAGGAATGGTAGTTATAGGTACTATGACGCTGGCTATAGCATCGGCGTTTTACTATAATTTCGGAGCATGGGGAGTTGGACAGACCATGGGTAAGTCGGCAGCAGAAATTCAGCAATTCATGGATAATATCCTTTATACAAACCAATATGTTACTTGTTTTGTGCGGTTTGGACGTATCTTTTCCGGCGTTGGCCTGGTACTATTAGGTTTGGGATTTGTAAAATGGAAAATTGTCAACCCGTTGTTGGGATGGTTTACCGTTCTCTTGGGTCTGGCGGCAATGGGCATAATCATGGGTATACCGGACAATTTTGAAATCTATAAACCAGTATTTCATGTCAAAGCAATTTGGCTGCTAATTATGGGGGTTGTAATTTTACTAAAAGGGGTTAATCTTCCTAAAGCTAATCCTTAATATTCGATATCCTTAGCGTATCTCAAACCGGAAATAATAATTCGAACCATTATAAATTTAGGGTTCTTATAGTTTTACGAACATGGAAGTTAGATCTTCTGAATCCATAAATTACCGCCGGTATTTTTATAGGTAAGTGGCATTTCTTCAAATGCATCTTTATGATGTTTATGTATATAATGTGAAAAGAGTAAAATTTCAAAGTTATTATTATAACTCAAAAAGGCCCTTAATAAATAGTCTTCATTCCAATTATTTCCTTCAGAAACCCAACTTTTAGGATATTCAAAAGGATAGAAAACATCGTGAAAGTGAATAATAACACCTGGATTTAAACTGGGTAAAATTTTAAAAATCTCATAATTAACATCGCTTCCCGTTTTTGAGACATGGCTGCTATCAATAAAAAGAATGTCATTCTTTTGTAATTCCTGAAACTTTTCTAATTCAACTTTTTGAACTTTTGAATTCAAAACTGTACAATAATCCTTATCGGTATCTTTCATTAGGCGATAAAGTCTTTTTGGATAAGGCTCAATAAAGGTTAGGTTTATGTCATTGACAAAAATCTCTCTTACATCCAACATTGCTGCTGAAGAATGTCCGGAACCAATCTCAATAATTCTTTTTGGTTTAAAATGCCATATGAAAGAATAAAGGACTATCGCATCTGTATATGAATATGCTCCGTTGTTAAAACAATATCTTTGTTTGTCAGATTTTTCATCCTTAAACGGCATTTCAGGATAATATTTAGAAAATTCTTTTAGTAATGAAAGTTGATTTTCAAGATTTAAATTTATCCCTAAAATAAAATCTTGCTCTACATCTTCCCATATCTGGTCCTCAAGTTCAATAAGTTCACCTTTGGATACTATAGGGGAGTAAAAATGTCCAAAGGGATATGGAACTAAGTGGACTATATTTTCCCCATTTAATAAATGTTCGGATTACAATAATTATAAAGTTAAATACTCTGCTCACTTTAAATCTTAAATTAATTTTTAATCTGGTCCTTTATACGATCCGGTTTAAGGCTTCCAGCATTAATTTATTTCCGGCGTCTGGTTTTTCCGAAAGAAGTAAAGGAGTAATTATGCCTACTGCATCCTTTACCATGGTAAGAGATTCGGTGACAACGACTCCTGATTTTTCTGAACTTATCTTTAATTGGGTGCCATATCGAGCCATCCCAATAAAATGATTCAGTAACAGTTTTTTGTCTTTGTTAAGTCCGGCAAGGATGGAGCAGGTTTCTTCAGCATATTTATCTCCCCTGCTAACGTATTCAAAGAACGCCTTTCTTAAATCTGGATTATAAACAACCCCATAAAGGCCATCTGCTAAAATATTAGTAGTTTGAGTTCCCAGGTGCCGTGTTTCATAAAATTTTTGGATGGCTTTTCCTATCTGTTTGTTATTGCCAAAATCCTTAATTTTTTCCAGATTATTACTCAGCCTGAGAACATCATTAAAAGCTGCGGTCATTCCCCCGCCTGTTAATGGATGTCTCATATTTAATGCATCACCTAAAAGAACAGCACCCGCTTTTTTAATAGGGCTAGCCGGAAGTCTGTGGTTAGG
>CBDTVT010000134.1:0-8054 GCA_965364275.1 uncultured Eudoraea sp.
TAGTATTGTTTGTTTACTCACCATTTTATTATCAAAACTCGATTAATTTCTTCATAAGATCAGTTTTATAGGCTTCAGGACTATTATGAGGTATTCATTGCACACAACGGTCTGCATAAACGACGTGACCGACTTTATTGAGGGCATGGCCGTTTTATGTGGTGGTGTGTGTCGTGTTCATATTATTCATCCACTGAAATGGTGTGCAATTTCATCCTTTCAGATTTCCCTCTCAATTCAAATTCGCCAACCTTATATGAACTAAACTTTTGACTAGGTAAGTTAAGCATTTCAAGCAAGTTTTCTGAGATCAAAATATTTACTCCTAACTCATTACATTTCGATTGAATTCGGGCAGCAGAATTGAGTACGTCTCCAGAGAAAACAATGTCTTTTTTTACAACACCAATTTCCCCAGTTGTTACTTTTCCAAAATGAATTCCTGCCTTGAACTCAGGAATAAGACCATACCTTCGGATGTACTCATCTTTTTTTCTAGTAATAGATTGTTGCATATCATAAAAGCATCGAATACAATTGATGTCATTAAGGCCATGCTTCATTTGCCATGATATTACTACCTCGTCCCCTACATATTGATAAATCTCGCCTTTATTATAAATAATCGAATCTGTAATATCACTAAAAAAATCTCTTAACAAATTATGAAATTGGATATGCCCTATTTTTTCTGCAATAGTCGTTGAAGATTTCATATCGAGAAACATAAAAATACGTTCTTCTTCCCGTGGCTTATGATATTTTCCAATCAACAAGTTAAAAAATACCCCTGGCCCATATTTGTCATTGATCTGAATAGCCACCATCGTTCCAAAGGCAAGTAAAAGTCCAAAAACCAGGTTTTTAAGATTTATAGTATTGGTAAAAATATTGAAAGTTGCGCCCCAAATATCAGAATGAAAGAAAGGCTTATCAAGATCTAAAGTGAAATATATAAGATAACCCAAAATGTTCATTATTAATGCAATAATCAAAATCAAGGTAGTATTTATAAACAGGTAATAGAGGAAGGATTTGTTACGAAATTTATCCTTCAAGTAGAAAACCAAAAGAGATCCAACAAATAACCCTGAAAATCCATATCCAATACTATAGGCCATTAAAACAGGTATGAATTGATAAGCTTCTACTCGCTGAATATACTCATTGTCAGAGACGGCGTGAAGAAAAATTGCGTCGATGACTCCAATCAAAAACCAAGCAAACGAAATCCAAAAAATCTGTTTGAGTTTTCTAGTAGAATCAAGAATTGACATATCGCGAATTTATGTTTTAAAAATATTTAAGTCAGCTTTGCTTTTAATAAAAAGTTTATCTCATATTAAAGGGAACTTAAATAAATTCTTGTCTCTAATTTTCTTTTCATGACACACAACGGTAAGTATATGAAGTGTAGCATCCCGTAGGGTGCTATGATTTCATATTCAGTGTTAGTGGTTGGCTTTTTGTCTTTTAATCTCTTTTAAATACACGTCTTCAATCATATTAATATGATGTAATTCATGTCCAAGAATATGATATCCTAATGCTCTTACACTTGCCTGATTTCCGTTTGCAACTCCTTTTCTAATAAGAGCTGCATTAGAGAATCCATTATATAATTTAATAGTGGATATCCGAACCGCCTCATATTCCTCCATTATGTTTTCAACTGTTCTTTCAGATGTAAACGAATTAATGTTGTATTCATCTTGTTCGAATCCAGGCAAATTAGTTTTGTCATTTCTTGCAAAAGCCAAAGCTCTATACCCATAAATTCTCTCATCATCAATTATGTGGACTAAAACCTCTTTTGTTGACCATTTATCATTACGATACCTGAAATTTAACTCTTGTTCGGATAAAGAAGATATCAACTTCTTTGTCTTGGATAAACTATCTTCCAATTGTTGAATGAGGCTTCCATCCTTTTTTACCCACTTCATATACATTTCCGCATAGGATGGGTATTCGTCTGTCGATGGAAATTCAATATTTTTATTCATTCATAGTTTATTTGCTTACCACCAACAATGGTATATAGTTCATATTAACTATATATCCATTATATCTCTAAGATAACAAATCTTAAATATCAAAAACAATCTGTTCACCATTTGGGCGTAAATTTGAGCATGTAGTGATTTCAGTTGAATGTGCCCGGGTAGTTATTGTTGTTCAAAAGCAGTAAAATTAATATTATGCCGTTAAATGTGTACTTGAAGTTGTCCTGACCTTTATACAAAAACCTAATGTGCCTTCCCGTCCAGACCGCAAAAAGGAAAGCCTTTAACACAAAGTGTAAAGGGCTTTATTATGTGTGGTGGCCTTGAATATAGTTTTTATCGAGAATTAGAAATACAATCCTTTTAATATACAGGGTAAAATCAAATTCGAGATTGTTTCTCTGCACTTATATTATTGAATTATCATTCTACAGATTTTTCAAACCAAAATTTTCAATATAATTATTCTTCTGGAATGCCCCAGTTCTTCTTTTCATCTTCAGTCCATAAAGTTGGGAAAAATTTGCGTTGCTGATGTTTCGGATGAAGATACTTCTTCCATTCAGAACCCCCTGTTGCGGTCTTGCTTTCACCCTTCACTTTTAAATAATAACCTGCCGTTCGAAGGTGCACCAAAGGCCACTCTACATTGTAAAGGTGATCAAATTCCTTTAGCTTTTCATTCAATTGACCTGAAGGGTTTTTTATTTTGAGAATTTTATCCTCAAGAGTATAACCCTGTAATTTTTTGGCGAGGGCAATAAAACTATCCAGGTATTTTTCCTCAAACTGTTGTAATGTCAGGGTTTTTGCACCCGTTTCACGGTTTAATCCGGCATCCTTCCAATAAATGTGCTCAAAATATTCCTCTACGGTAGGTTTGGGAGATAAACGATCTTTCCCTTCATCGTTCACTAAGTTTTCCAGTCGGGTGCAATACAATTCAATATATCTGAACTGAGCACTTTGAAACCCACTAGCAGGAGTCAATGTGGCACGAAATTCATTGTAGTCGGCATGATCCATACCATCCTTCATGATATCAAAAGAGGTAATAAGCATGGTAGTGTACCTATTTAGTCTATTGATTTTGTTAATTAAAAAAGTTTCCGTGGGAAATTCCTCTTCCGAAATCTGTTCCAATTCATGTCTCATCATTTTCAGTATTAATTCGGTAACCTGATGATACATGATAAAAATGGTTTCATCCTTAAAATGAGTACGTGGTTTTTGTAATGATAATAAGGTGTCAGTCTCTACATAATCCCAATAAGTAATGGGTTTGGCATGAAGCAAGCCTTTCAGGTAAGTTTCCGGATTTTCACCCAGTGCCTCATATTTTTGTTTTAGTTTTTTGTTTGTATCCAAAATAGTTTTATAGTTTTTAATTTGTATAAACTCAAATTCATTTTTGCTATCGCTTTAAATAATTATTACCCATTTCCGAACCTAAAGGGGCGTTATGATTATGATATTATAAGTACGCTTTACTAGTTTACAAAAATGGCTTATAATTTATCTATTAATAGGGCTTAACCGATTTATCTTTCGTTTTGTTTCCAATGTTTCAAAATGTGAAATCACATTACGAAGAGATTCTTCACTTATATTACTATTCTCTTTTAAATTCATATCAAGTTGTCAATACATCTTAATTGATTTTGTTTAAACTTTCCAACATTGTTGGAATTAGTTCAGAGATGGTAGGATGAACTTGTACAGAATCTCTTATTACCATATAGGGCAAATCTGCGTACATAATATTAAGGATACTACTAATAACTTCATCTCCGCCAACTCCCAGGACCGCTGCACCTAATATTTTGTTGGTTTCGGCATCTATTATGGCACTCATAATACCATTAGTCTCTCCTTTTTCTTTAGCTCTCGCAATGCGGCTCATTGGTCTTGTTCCTTCCAAAATTTTGTAGCCTTTCTTCAAAGCTTCTTTTTTAGTCAGTCCGGCTCGTCCCAGCGGTGGATCTACAAAAAGGCCGTAAGTTAAAATACGATCTGATACTTTTCTGTTTTTATCATCAAATTTATTTTGAGATATAATCTCATAGTCATTGTATGCAGTATGTGTAAAAGCTCCTTTACCATTACAATCACCTAAGGCATAAATTCCTTTAATATTGGTTTGCAAGGAATCGTCAACTTCTATATAGCCTCTGTCATTGGTTTTAATATCAGCCGCAGACAAGTTTAGAGTATCAGTATTAGGTATTCTTCCTACTGCCAACAATATATGAGTACCTGTAACTTCCGGTGGTCCCTGCATGCAATCTACCTTTACGGATATCTTTCCTTCCTCATTTTGATGACCACTTATGCAGTTCGCATTCAAACGAAAGTCTATTCCTTCGTCTTTTAAAAAACTATAAATTTGGTCACCTATTTCTTCATCTTCCCGTTTAATAATACTGGCACCTCTTTCTATGATAGTTACTTTACTGCCAAACCTTTTGAACATTTGACCAAATTCGAGTCCTATATAGCTTCCTCCAACAATTATTAAATGTTGAGGAAGTTCTTCCAACTCCAGAATTGTCTGATTGGTAAGGTAATTAACCCCTTCAAACCCTTCTGGAATAAAAGGGCGACCACCAACATTGATGTAAATTTCATCTGCTGATAATTGTTTTTCGCCCACCGCTACTATTTTCTCTTCTAAAAAATGTGCAGTTCCTTCAAAGAAAGTTATGTTCTCATTATTCTTTACACCAGCTGTAATCCCATCCACTGAAGCTTTTATAATATTGTCTTTTCGTGACTTTACTTTTTTTAGATCTACTTTTGCACCTTCAGGTATAATTACACCAAGTTCGTCTCCATGCTGGGCATCCCACATTCTGCGGGCACTGGCAACATAAGTCTTGGTCGGCGTACATCCTATATTTAGGCAGGTTCCCCCAAAGTGTTCTTTCTCAATAAATGCTACTTTCTTTCCTTTAGCAGCCAATTTAAATACCAGTGGAGTTCCTGCTTGACCAGAACCAATGATAATTGCATCAAATTGCAGTATAGACATGTTTTTCATTAATTAAATATTCAATATACTCAAAGCAAAAATTACCAGGCTCTCATTTGCAAGCGTTTTTGGTTGTACTTAGCCTACTGTAGTCCGCAACTTTCTAATTTTTCCTGCAAGGCCTTAATTTCAGCTTTTAAATTCTCAATATAATTATTCTTTTCTTCTGCCATCTTAGAAATGTCCTCTACCGTATACCTTGGTGTGATATGCTGTGGACAATTCCAATCAAAAGCTTTAATATGAAAAAGAAAAATACGTTCGGCTTTGTATTTATAACCTTCTAATTCCAGTTTTTTCGCTAATTCTGGTTGTTCAGATAAGGAGACAACTTCTGCTTCAGCATAAATTTTAAGTCGTGCCCTGTTTGGATAATCAACCAGAATCAAGGACACTTTGTTGTGGGTTTGCACGTTACCGGTTGTAATGTACTGCTTGTTTCCCCTGAAATCCAGAAATGCTAAGGTCTTCAGGTCTATTACCTTCAGGAATCCCTTTGGGCCTCCTCGGTGTTGGATATATGGAAACCCATTTTCCCCAAATGAAGCCACATAAAAACTGTCGCGTTCTTTAATAAAATTCAACTCCCTGTAAGAAAGGCCATCCGGAAAAGTAGATTGTTCCATCCGTTCATAACCCGGACGACTTCCTTGTTCTTTCTGCAGGGCCTTAATAGGCTCTGAAAACGCTAATTTGGCATAGTTCATAACATCTCTCTTAATTATTCAACAAAATACATTCAATCGGATCGCCCCAAGTAGGTGGCACAGCTTTGGAAGTAAGCAAGTTAAAAGAACTGCTAGCTCCACCCACCCATTCGGATTTGATTTTAAAGACCACAGTACTTATCCTATGAAATCGTATCGCATAACTGCACATAACACATGGTTCATTAGTGGTAACCAAAATTGCACCTGCCATATCTTTGCCAAGAATTTTCCTTGCTTTTTTAATCACTTCCAATTCGGCATGGCAACTAATGTCTTGCTTGCTAAATGTAGCCTCTTCTGCCTGGGCTACGATATTATTGTCATAAATTAGCAGGCTCCCTACGGCCGTATTGCCTTTTGCAGAGGCATTAGTTGCAAGCTTCTCACAAATTTTCATATAAGGACTAAAATTCTGTATCATCCTTTGATTTCCAAGATCTGACGAATCATTTGATTTGTAAAACCCCATTCATTATCATACCAGGTCATTATCTTTAGTAAATCTCCATCTACCACGCGCGTCATACTTAAATCTACAGTAGAAGCATAAGGGCTTTTTACAATATCAGTTGATACGATAGGTTCATAAGTAGTCGACAAAACCTTATCATAACGCTTGGTTTCGGATTCTTCTTCAAGGATGGCATTCACCTCATCTAAAGTAATGTTTTTCTCCATTACGAAAGTCATATCCGAAATTGAACCAACGGGTATGGGCACGCGTATTGCCACTCCATCGAACTTTCCGGCATACTGTGGCAAGGCCTTTGTTGTGGCTATAGCTGCTCCGGTAGTTGTAGGCACCAGGTTTGCAGCTCCTGCCCTACCCATCCTAAAATTTTTCTTTGAAGGACCATCTACAATACTTTGTGATGCCGTATATGCGTGTACCGTAGTCATTATGGCCTTCTTAATACCAATTCTACGACCTAATATTTCAACAACCGGACTAATATTATTCGTAGTACAACTGGCACAGGAAAATACACTGGTATGTCCATCTTTAGAATTCACACCATGCACAACTGTAGGTGTATCTTCACTATTCGTTGGTGCCGAAATAATAACTGTTTTAGCCCCGGCTTTAATGTGTTTTTCCGCATCTTCCTGCGATGTGAATAATCCGGTACTTTCAATAACCAAGTCTACTTCCAATTCTCTCCAGGGCAAATCCTCCGGGTTTCTTACAGAAGTATATTGTATTTTATTACCTGATATGCTAAGAGTATCTCCATTTTGCGAGACTTCTTTTTCATAGATGCCATAGACAGAATCATATTTTAAAAGATATGCTGTATTCTCTATAGTAACAATATCATTTACCGCTACCAATTCTAATCCGGGGGTGTCCAAAATTATCTTTAGAGCCGCTCTTCCAATGCGCCCCATTCCGTTTATTGCAATTTTCATATATCTGGTTTTAAGGTTAAAAGTTGTTGTTTTTAAATTGTCTTAGAGTGAACCTAAGGTTTACATTTATTATTATACTTAATTGAGGATTATGTAATCTTTAATTTTCTATCCTCATTCGTAATAGGTACATCATTAATACTGGCAAAACGCTTTTTCATTAGCCCGTTTTTATCAAACTCCCAGTTTTCATTGCCATAAGCTCTTGTCCATTGGCCATGATTATCCTGGTACTCATATTCAAATCTAACGGCTATTCTGTCATCACCATGTGCCCAGTATTCTTTTTTTAATAAATAATTATGTTCCTGCTCCCATTTGCTCGATAAAAATTCTCGAATGGCTTTACGTCCCTTTAGAAACTTAGATCTGTTCCTCCACTCGCTTTCTTTAGAATAAGCCAGGGATACTCTTTCAGGATCTTTGCTATTCCAGGCATCCTCGGCCATTTGTATTTTCTGTTTTGCCGTTTCCTTGGTAAAAGGGGGTAAAGGATATTTCTTTTGTTCCATTTTTGTTGTTTTAAAAAAAACGGGGTTTGGTTTGTTTCCATTCCAAAACCCGCTGATTATCAAATAAATTCCTCCAGGTTCTGTCTTAAACTTTTAAACAAATCTTAGTTTTGTAATATAGGAATGACGCCTTTTATTTTTCCAGTATTCATGTCGAAGTGTTGACAAGATGCTATTTTTAGATCCTACTTCTTTGCTGTTATTTGTTCTTACATTTGCTTTCATAATATTTTATTTTATCATTGATATGCCTTCAAAATAACTTGGAAAGACATTTTTTTTTGTGAAAAATTTATTTGTGGTTTTGAAGTTTGTTCAACCTCTGTTTTCCTCTTAACTATTTCTGTTATTTTCATTATTTTCTTATTTAATATTATTTCTCGAT